>JACCSD010000291.1 GCA_013813185.1 Burkholderiaceae bacterium | reverse complement strand
GTGGAGTTTGTGGTCCCGGCCGGCACCGGCGGAGGTGCCGATCAGATGGCGCGCTTGATGCAAGGCGTCATCACCAAGAACAATCTGATGAAGCAGTCTCTGATTGTCGTCAACAAATCAGGTGGCGCAGGAGCGGAAGGATTCCTCGCAGTGAAGGAAGCCAAGGGCGATCCGCATAAGATCATCATCACGCTGTCCAACCTGTTCACCACGCCGCTTGCGACGGGTGTGCCGTTTAACTGGAAAGACCTGACGCCAGTGGCGATGATGGCACTCGATCAGTTCGTGCTTTGGGTCAATGCCGAATCGCCGTACAAGAACGCGAAGGAGTATCTCGCCGCCGCCAAGGGTGCGACTCCCAACAAAATCATGGGCGGCACCGGGTCGCGACAGGAAGACCAGATCATCACGGTCGCCATCGAGAAGTCTGCCGGCGTGAAATTTACCTACGTTCCGTTCAAGGGAGGCGGTGACGTCGCAGTGCAACTGGTCGGCAAGCACGTCGATTCGACTGTCAATAATCCGATCGAAGCGGTCGCCCAATGGCGCGGCGGAAAATTGCGCCCGCTGTGCGTATTCGATGACGTGCGCATGCCGTACAAAACCAAAGTAACCGAGACCATGTCGTGGAACGATATTCCGACCTGCAAGGAATCGGGTGTGCCGATGGACTATGTGATGCTGCGCGGCATCTTCATGCCGGGAGGGGTCAGTAAGGATCAGGTCGATTACTACGTCGACTTGTTCAAGAAAGTGCGGGAAACGCCGGAGTGGAAGAAATTCATGGAGGACGGTGCGTTCAACCAGACCTTCATGATCGGCCCCGAGTATGCCAAATGGGTCGAGAAAACCGAAGGTACGCACCGCGAGCTGATGCGCGAAGCCGGCTTCCTGGCCAAGCCCTGACCGCGCGCGCCCCGTGCGGTCTTGCCTTTGGCCTACCTAGTAGAGCGTGAGTCGCGTCGCGACAGATCTAAAGCAGGCCGCCCATGGATGACGATCCGTCATCCGGCGGCGGCGATCGCGCGGTCGTTTCGACGCGTACCGTGGAAATCGCGGTCGCGCTAATCCTGTTCACGCTCGGCGGGGTCGTGGTTTTCGACAGCTACCGGATGGGCTCAAAGTGGGGCAGCGACGGGCCGCAATCGGGCTACTTTCCCTTCTATATCGGCCTGCTGATCTGCATTTCGAGTGTGGTAACACTGGCGCGAGCGGCGTTCGGAAAGTCAGCGAAGCCGGCCGCAGGCACGCCCTTCGTTTTATGGGGACCGTTCAAGCTCGTGCTGACGGTCCTGATCCCGGCAGCGCTCTACGTGGTAGCCGTCAAGTACGTCGGACTGTACGTCGCCTCGGCGATCTATATCGCTACTTTCATGATCTGGCTCGGCAAGTATTCGTGGTGGAAAGGCATCGCTGTCGGACTCGGCGTCAACGTCATTTTTTTTCTGATGTTCGAAGTGTGGTTCAAGGTGCCGTTGTTCAAGGGCGTGTTCAACCCACTGGGCTTTCTCGGATACTGACCATGCGCCTGGCACGCTGCCTTTTTTCGCCCGCTACCCGGAGAAAAGTTTGCCCGAGCTGAGCGCCCTGTTCGACGGTTTTGCCGTCGTGCTGACGCCGTTCAATCTGATGCTGATGATGATCGGCATCGTGCTCGGCGTCATCATCGGGGTGCTCCCGGGCCTGGGCGGCGCCAACGGTGTGGCCATTCTGCTGCCGCTCACGTTCACGATGCCGCCGACCTCGGCGATCATCATGCTCTCGTGCATCTACTGGGGCGCGTTGTTCGGCGGCGCCATCACGTCGATACTGTTCAACATTCCCGGCGAACCCTGGTCGGTAGCGACGACGTTCGACGGCTATCCGATGGCGCAGCAGGGGCGTGCCGGTGAAGCGCTGACCGGTGCGTTTACGTCGTCGTTCGTCGGAGCGTTCGTCGCGGTCGTGATGATCACGTTTCTGGCGCCGCTGGTCGCGCAATTCGCGCTGCAATTCGGGCCGCCGGAGTTTTTCTCGGTTTATTTGCTGACCTTCTGCAGTTTTATCGGCATGGGCAAAGGATCGCCGTGGAAGACGCTGACGTCGATGATGGTTGGTTTCGCGCTCGCGGCAGTCGGCATGGATACGGTGACCGGCCAACTGCGCCTGAACTTCGGTTTCATCGAGCTGTTGCGCGGCTTCGATTTTCTAATCGCGGTAATCGGCCTGTTTGGCATCGGCGAGATCCTGTTGTCGATGGAACAAGGCCTGTCCTTTACCGGCAAGCCCGCCAAGCTCAATTTGAAGGTCGTATTCGAAACCTGGGCCAAGTTGCCCAGGTACTGGATGACGTCGCTGCGCAGTTGCGCGATCGGCTGCTGGATGGGAATCACACCGGGCGGCGCGACGCCGGCGTCGTTCATGAGCTACGGAGTCGCCAAGCGCATGTCGCGCGACGGCGCCAAGTTCGGCACCGGTCAGCTTGAAGGTGTGGTGGCGCCCGAGACCGCGGCGCATGCGGCCGGCACCTCCGCACTGCTGCCGATGCTCGCGCTGGGCATTCCAGGCTCGCCGACGGCAGCTGTGCTGCTTGGCGGTCTGCTGATCTGGGGGCTGCAGCCGGGACCGCTGCTGTTTGTCGAGCAAAAAGACTTCGTCTGGGGCCTGATCGCAAGCATGTACCTGGGCAACATCGCCGGTCTGGTGATCGTCCTTACGTGTGTGCCGCTGTTCGCCTCGATCCTGCGGATTCCGTTTTCGATCATCGCGCCGGTGATCATCGTGATTTGCGCGATCGGCGCTTACACCGTGCACAACGCGATGCTCGACATTTGGCTGATGCTGCTGTTCGGCGTCGTTGGGTATGTGTTCAAAAAGCTGGATTACCCGCTGGCGCCGCTGGTGCTTGCACTGGTGCTGGGCGATCGCGCCGAAGATTCGTTTCGACAGTCGATGATTATTTCGCAGGGCGACGTGCGGGTGTTCTTTTCCAACTGGCTGGTCGGCGGCATCACCGCGCTCGCGCTGGTGATGCTGTTCTGGCCGCTGATCAGCCGCGCTCTCGCGCGCGTGCGCGCAGCGCGGTCGGCTTCGACCGCACCCCGTTAGTCTTTCCGCAGCCTCGACAGGGTTTCCGCCGAAAGATTCAGGTACGACGCGAGTTCTTTCTGCGGCACGCGGTCGGTCAGCTCGGGGTGCTTGCGCATGAATCGGTGTACGCGACCCGGCGCATCGAGCAGATGCAGCGTAATCGTGTGCGCCATGATCTCGCTCATCAAATGCATGACCTCGAACTCGAAAATTTGCTTTAGATCCAGGTGCCGGTCAAGGAACGCAACCCACTGCGGCAGCGGAAGCTTTGCGACCCGCGCCTTAGTGACCGTCATGATGCTGTACGGCACTGGCGTATCAAGCCGCCACGCTGCATAGCTCGTCTCCATCGCGCCCGAGTCGGTGAAACGCAAGATCATCGCCTTGCCTTGCTGATTCGCGACCACCCTTTTCAGTATCCCGTCGAGCAGAAAGTATTGCTCCATCGCGAGTGCCCCCTGGCGGATCAGGCATTCGCCCTTATGGCAATCGACTACGGACAGCAGCGGCTCGAGCTCCGCCATCGCGGTCGGCGCCATGTGCTTGAGAACAACGTTCTCTTTCAGCTGGGCGCGCAAATGCGCGCTTTCGGGGTGGGTGGCAACAAGACTCATTGGAGGGCGCGTCTGAAGAGCTAAATCCAACCTGATAGCTCGGCTCTTTAAGCGTAGGAAATTGACACGGGTCAATGACCCAGCTTCTGCCAATACTATAGGATGAATTTTCGTACTTCGTCTCCCTAACCATGCGTCGCTGGCCCTCGAACGAGGCTCGTTGTCCCGACGAATGGATACGTCATAGCGCTGCAGGCAGATGACGCAGAGCGTCGAACCGGATATCCATTAACGGGGGTGAGTGATGTCGTCAGTCATTGCAGCCAAGCCAGTCGCAACTACCGCCGACGAAACGCCAAAAATTGTTGGTGGCGAGATCACTGCCCCGTCGCAGGAGATCGACGGCTTTCAGCTGGTCATCGATGCGCTCAAGCTCAACGGCATTGATACGATCTTTGGTCTGCCCGGCATTCCCATTACCGACCTCACGCGCAAGTTGCAGGCTGCAGGACTGCGCGTGATCTCCTTCCGGCATGAGCAGAACGCCGGGTATGCCGCTTCCATCGCCGGCTTCATGTCGCAGAAGCCGGGCATCTGCCTCACGGTGTCCGCCCCCGGTTTCATGAACGGACTGGCGGCGCTTGCTAACGCCACCACCAACTGCTTTCCGATGATCCTCATCAGCGGCTCCTCCGAGCGCGAGATCGTTGACTTGCAGCAGGGCGACTACGAGGAGATGGACCAGCTCGCCATCGCCCGGCCGCATGCCAAGGCTGCCTTCCGCGTCCTGCACGCCGAGGACATCGGCGTGGGCGTAGCGCGGGCGATCCGTGCTGCCCTCTCCGGTCGTCCGGGCGGCGTCTATCTCGACTTCCCGGCCAAGCTGTTCCCGCAGACGATCGACGCGGAAGCAGGAAGGCAGTCGCTGATCAAAGTGGTCGATCCCGCGCCACGCCAGATCCCGGCGCCGGATGCCGTACAGCGCGCGCTCGATCTGCTCAAGGGTGCCAAGCGCCCGCTCATCATTCTCGGCAAGGGGGCGGCGTACGCGCAGGCCGATGCGGACATTCGCGCGCTGGTAGAAAGGACCGGGATCCCGTACCTGCCCATGTCGATGGCCAAAGGCCTGCTACCCGACACGCACGAGCAGTCGGCCTCCGCAGCGCGCTCGTACGTATTGCCCGAGGCCGACGTCGTGATGCTGATCGGTGCGCGGCTCAACTGGCTGCTTTCGCAAGGCAAGGGCAAGACATGGGGCGGGAAAAGCGCCAAGCACTGGGGTGGGCAGAAGTTCGTTCAGATCGACATCTCGCCTCAGGAAGCGGACAGCAACGTCCGCATCGATGCGCCGGTCGTCGGCGACATCGGTTCGTGCGTCGCGGCCATGCTCGGCGCGATGGGTTCGAAGTGGCCGAAGCCGCCCGCTGAGTGGCTCGGCGCGATCGCGGAGCGCAAGACGAAGAACGTCGCGAAGATGGGCGAGTCGCTCGCGCAGAATCCGACGCCGATGAACTTCCACAGCGCGCTGAACGTCGTGCGCGACATCGTCAAGGCGAATCCGGACGCCATCCTCGTCAACGAGGGTGCGAACGCGCTCGACTTCACGCGCAGCATCGTCGACATGTACAAGCCACGCAAGCGGCTCGACGTCGGAACCTGGGGCGTCATGGGCATCGGCATGGGCTTTTCGGTCGCAGCGGCCGTGGTCAGCGGCGAGCAGGTGATCGCGATCGAGGGCGACAGCGCGTTCGGCTTCTCCGGCATGGAATGCGAGACGATCTGCCGCTACAACTTGCCGGTGTGCGTCGTGATCCTGAACAACAACGGCGTCTACCGCGGCGACGAAGTGAATCCGACCGGGGGGCGCGATCCGTCGCCTCTGGTGTTCGTCAAGGGTGCCCGTTACGAGATGCTGATGCAGGCCTTCGGTGGCGTAGGCGTTCTGGCCAGGACGCCGGACGAGCTTCGCAAGGCGATGGAAGAAGCGATCCGCTCGCGCAGGCCGACGCTGATCAACGCGGTCATCGACGAAAAGGCGGGCACGGAAAGCGGCCGCATCACCAGTCTCAATCCCGCCGCGAAGAAGAAACCGTGATGGCATCTGACCAGTAGCGCTTCGCCAATGACAGCAATGCACAAGGAAACGTAATGGACAAGGCACTCTCGGGCACTCGCATTCTGGACATGACGCACGTCCAGGCCGGGCCAACGGCTTCGCAGCTGATGGCGTGGCTCGGTGCGGATGTGATCAAGTTCGAGCCGCCGACCGGCGATGCGACGCGCGGTCAACTGCGCGATGTGCCCAATGCCGACAGCCTGTACTTCACGATGCTGAACTGCAACAAGCGTTCGATCACCGTCAACATGAAGAACGCGATGGGCAAGGAGGTTTTCATCGAGCTGCTGAAGAAGTGCGACGTCGTGATGGAGAATTTCGGCCCCGGTGTACTCGACCGGCTGGGCTTCACGTGGGAGAAGGTGCATCAGATCAATCCACGCATCGTGATGGCGTCGATCAAGGGTTTCGGCTCGAGCGGCCCGTACTCGGATTTCAAGGCGTACGAAAACGTCGCACAGGCGATGGGCGGCGGCATGAGCACGACAGGACTACCCGATGGCCCTCCGTGTGTGGCCGGAGCACAGATCGGCGATTCGGGCACCGGCCTGCACCTGGTAATCGGCATTCTCGCCGCCCTGCACCAGCGCAACGCGACGGGTCGCGGGCAGTATGTCGAGGTTGCGATGCTGGATGCGGTGATGAACCTGTGTCGCGTTAAGTGGCGCGATCATCAGCGGCTTGCGCACGGACCGCTCACTGAGTACAGCCAGCCGACGGCGGGACTCGATGCCACGCCGCGGGCCGGCAACGATTCCGGCGGCGGCCAGCTCGGCAACGTGCTCAAGTGCAAACCGGGCGGGCCCACCGACTATATCTACGTGGTGGTGCAGGAAGCGGTGTGGAACGCGCTGGCGAACCGGGTCGGTGGTGCGGCGTTGGTCAGCGATCCGCGGTTCGCCGCCATCGGCGACCGGCGCAAGAATCAGGCACAGATGTGGGCGTTGCTGAACGATTTCGCAGCGGGCTATACCAAGCGCGAGCTGATGGCGGTGTTGAACGAGCTCGACGTTCCGTGCGGTCCGGTGATGAGTACGAAGGATCTGGCCGAGGACGAGCACGTGCGCCTGCGCGAGATGTACGTCGACCTCGATCATCCGCAGCGCGGCAAGTGGCACAACGTCGGCATGCCGATCAAGCTCTCTGATTCTCCAGCGCAGATCGAGCGCTCGCCGACATTGGGTGAGCACACCGACGAGATCCTGCGTGAGGTGCTCGAGCTTCCCGATGCGCAGATCGACGCGATGCGCGAAGCAGGAGCCTTCACCAAGGACGCGCCGAAAAAAACGAGCGAGTACCACCCGCTGCGCGCATAACAAGAGGAAATAACGATGGCAAGCGACAAAATTGCGGTTCGGAAGATTCTCGACAAAGTAAAGGCTGAGGGGCGCACGTCGCTCACCGCGCCCGAAGGCAAGCTTGTGTGCGACGCCTACGGCATCGCGGTTCCAAAGGAAGGCGTTGCAACGTCGGCCGCCGGAGCGTCGAAGCTCGCTGCCGGAATGGGATTTCCGGTCGTGTTGAAGATCGTCTCTCCGACGATCTTGCACAAGACCGAAGCGGGTGGCGTTTTGGTAGGCATTAAGACGAAAGAAGACGTGGAACGCGGCTTCGCCACGATCATGGAGAACGCGAAGAAGTACGATGCGAAGGCGGATCTGCTCGGCGTCCAGGTGCAGCAGATGCTGTCCAGCGGACAGGAAGTCATCATCGGTGCCGTCACCGATCCGTCGTTCGGCAAGCTCGTCGCGTTCGGCCTCGGCGGCATTCTGGTCGAGGTGTTGAAGGACATAACGTTCCGTTTGGCGCCTGCGACGCGCGAGGATGCGCTCTCGATGCTCGATGGCATCGCGGCGGCGGAAGTCCTGAAGGGTGTGCGCGGAGCCGCCGCCGTCGACCGGAGCGCGCTCGCTGCGCTGATCCAAAACGTCTCTCAGCTAATCACCGATTTTCCGGAAATTTCGGAGATGGATCTGAATCCGGTGTTCGCCACCCAGAGCGGCGCGACCGCCGCCGACGTGCGCATCGTCGTCGACTGGAATCCGCCCGAGCCGCGTTATCGCCCGAAGCACGACGACATCGTGCGCGACATGAACCGCATCATGAAGCCCGATGCGGTCGCGGTGATCGGCGCGTCGAGCGAGATGGGCAAGATCGGCAACTCGGTGATGAAGAACCTGATCAACGGCGGCTATCAGGGCAAGATCTATCCGATCAATCCGTCCGCCGACGAGATCATGGGCAAGAAGGCGTACAAGAGCGTCAAGGACGTTCCCGGCGCCATCGACGTCGCCGTGTTCGCGATCCCTGCAAAGTTCGTCGCGCAGGCGCTCGTCGAAGTCGGTGAGAAAAAAATTCCCGGCGCGGTGCTGATTCCCTCCGGATTTGCCGAGACCGGCAACGTCGAGGGCCAGAAAGAGATTCAGGACATCGGCCGCAAGTACGGCGTGCGGCTGATGGGGCCCAACATCTACGGCTTCTACTACACGTGGAAAAATCTTTGCGCCACGTTCTGCACCGCGTATGACGTCAAGGGCCACGCGGCGCTGTCGTCGCAGTCGGGCGGCATCGGCATGGCGATCATCGGCTTTTCACGTTCGGCAAAAATGGGCGTATCCGCGATCGTCGGCCTGGGCAACAAGTCCGATATCGACGAGGACGATCTGCTCACGTTCTTCGAGCAGGACGACAACACGACCATCATTGCGCAGCACTGCGAAGATCTGAAGGACGGCCGCGCGTTTGCCGAGGTTGCGAAGCGTGTGTCGAAGAAAAAACCTGTCGTGATGTTGAAAGCCGGCCGCACGAGCATGGGCGCGCGCGCCGCGAGCTCACATACCGGTGCGCTCGCCGGTAACGACAAGATCTACGAAGACGTCTTGAAGCAATCGGGCGTGATCCGCGCGCGTAGCCTGCGCGACCTGCTCGAATTCGCGCGCGCGATTCCCGTGCTGCCGACGCCGAAAGGTGAGAACGTGATCATCATCACCGGCGCCGGCGGTTCCGGCGTGCTGCTATCGGATGCCTGCGTTGACAACGGCCTGTCGCTGATGGCGATGCCGCCCGATCTCGACGCCGCGTTCCGCAAATTCATCCCGCCGTTCGGCGCTGCCGGCAACCCGGTCGACATCACCGGCGGCGAGCCACCGAAAACCTACCAGAACACGATTCGTCTCGGGCTCGAAGACCCGCGCATTCACTCGCTGGTGCTCGGTTATTGGCACACGATCGTCACCCCGCCGATGGTGTTCGCCAAACTCGTTGCCGAAGTCGTTGAAGAGATGAAGGCCAAGGGTATCTCCAAGCCGATCGTCGTATCGCTCGCGGGAGATGTAGAGGTCGAAGAAGCCGCTGAATACCTGTTCGATCACGGTGTCCCGGCCTATCCGTATTCGACCGAAATGCCGGTCGCGGTGCTCGGCGCCAAGTATCAGTGGGCACGCGGAGCGGGCGCGATGCCGAAGGCATCACCCAGCGAAGCGCCGAGCCGGTAAGTAGGTCGGTGCTGCGCTCTTGAGCGCGGATTTACGCCACCACAGCAGCTTTCGCGGGAGGGGCTTTTTTTGGCGGTTCAACCTTTTGCGTGCGGCCTCGCACGTATTGCGCCGTAACGTCGCCTTCCTGCTGCGGGTGACTCGTTGGTAGGTACATCGCTCGCACTTCGGCCAGCCGCTGCCGCGGCTGGGCGGCTTTCCTCGCCGCGTTCAGCGCCAAGGTGTGTTCGGCGGCCAGCGTGCGCGCAATCGCTCGCATCGACGCGCTGAACCCGTTGAGCGTCCAGCGGGCCGACGGATGTAACTGAACAGTGTTTGCCATTTGATTCTCCCCGCCTCCGCGCGAACCGGCGGCTTCCATTGAGTCAATCGAAAACGGCTGACAAAAGACGACAAACAAGGGCCGGGCTGTGCGACTCCGGACAGCGGCAGCGATCGCCGCGACAGCGATCGTCACAAGAGCCGTTCTCGTCCATCGATCCATTGATCCCGCCCCAATTCGCTTCTCACAGGCGAGTGATCTTCGATCGCACAGCAGCGCATTGCAGTCGACTTCGCAGCACGCCGCGTGCGGAATATTCACACTGCGCGCCTGTTTGCACTAGTTGGATAGACTCGGCGCATGAGCGCGAATGAGCCGTCGTTGCAGGCCGCCGGTGCGATCACGATTGCTCTGATCGTCGGCCTCGGAATTTTTGTCTATCCGTGGCTGCTCGCGCAGCGCTACGGCGTATGGATCGTCGGATTGACGACGATCATGCTCGGCGCGCTGTTCGTCGGATTCCAGGGCAGCGCCTCGAGCGCGTATTCGCTGGCTCTTGCAGCGGGGTGGGCGCTGGGTCCGGTGATCGCCGGCGTGATTGTTTTTCGAATTCAACGCAAGAACTGACGAGAGCATCGATGATCACAGTCGGTATCGCCGGACGCACATTCGTTGCCCTGATTGCCGCATCCCTTTCGTTGGCAAGCCCTCCGCTTGCTGCGCAGTCGCTTGATCAATTGAGCGGACGCGACGCGACGGCAGGATTGAAGGCCGCGCTCGACAAAGGCGCCGCAGCTGCGGTCGCAAGCCTCGGTCGTACCGACGGATTCTGGGCGAATCCGAAGGTAAAGATTCCGCTGCCCGAGCATCTGCAGCGCGCGCGCACGGCGCTTAAGTTCATGGGCAAAGGCGACGAGGTCGATGCGCTCGAGCTCGCCGTCAATCGTGCCGCCGAGCAGGCCGTGCCACAAGCGAAGACCTTGCTGATCAACGCCGTGAAGTCGATCAGCGTTGATGACGCCAAGCAAATTCTGCGCGGCGGCGACGATTCGGTTACGCAGTTTTTCAAGACGAAAACAGCGACTGATCTGGCCGACCGCTTCCTGCCGATCGTCCGCAAGGTCACCGACAGAAGCGGCCTGGCGCAGCAGTACAACACGCTGGCCGGCCAGGGCGTCGCGCTCGGATTGATCAAGCCCGAACAGGCTACCGTCGAGCGCTACGTCACGGGCAAGGCGCTCGACGGGCTGTACACGATGATCGCCGACGAGGAGAAGAAAATTCGCGCCAATCCGATGGCGGCCGGCAGCGACATCATTCGCAGAGTGTTTGGAGCGCTTAACTAGCATGAACTTCTGGCTGATGAAGTCCGAACCCGACGAGTGCTCGATCGACGATGCGCTCGCGGCGCCCAAGTCCACCGTGCCCTGGACCGGCGTGCGCGGCTATCAGGCGCGCAACTTCATGCGTGACCGGATGCAGCTGCGCGACGGGGTTTTCTTCTATCACTCGAGCTGCGACGAGCCCGGTATCGCCGGACTGGCTGAAGTGGCGAGCGAGCCGTATCCTGACCCGACGCAGTTCGATCGCAAGAGCAAGTACTACGACGCCGCAGTCAAGCGCGATGCGCCGCGCTGGACGCTGGTCGACATCAAGGCGTTGAAGAAGACTCGAATTGTTTCGCTTAGCCAGCTGCGCGAACCGGCCGCGTTGGCCGACATGATCGTTCTAAGACGCGGCAACCGCCTGTCGATCACGCCGGTGACCGCCAGCGAGTGGCGCTACATCACGACACGTTTGTTGAAGACATAAAGGATTGGGCGATTATTGAGCCTGCTCGGCATTGGCGGCGAATCATCATGGTTCCATTTCCGACTCTGATATTCAGCGTGTAAACCGGGGTACGCGATAATCGCTGCAGAATCCGGCGCCACCATCAGGACACCCATGACCACAGAGCAGATGATCAGTGCCATCGGCGATCCGATGGTGCGCGAGCTGGCGACGCGCGGGCAGACCCGCACCTTTCCGAAGAACGCCGTCATCATCAACGAAGGCGATCGTGGCGATTCGCTGTTCGTCATCCTGTCGGGCAAGGTCAAGGTGTACGTCTCGGACGACGACGGCCGCGAAATGATTCTGGACACGTACGGCGCCGGCGACTATGTCGGCGAAATGTCACTCGACGGGCGGCCGCGCTCGGCTTCGGTGATGACGCTGGAGCCGACCACGTGCGCGGTGGTAACGCGCGACGAGTTGCGCGCGGCGATCGCGCAGAACCCGGACGTGGCGATGACGCTGATCAGCACTTTGATCGACCGCGCCCGCATTGCCACCGATAACGTCAAGAACCTCGCGCTGATGGATGTTTACGGGCGGGTCGCCCGGTTGCTGCTGTCTCTCGCGAAGGAAGAAGGCGGCAAGCTTGTTGTGCCCGAAAAGATGACGCAGCAGGACATTGCGGACAGAGTGGGCGCCTCGCGTGACATGATCAGCCGCATCTTCAAGGACCTGACGATCGGCGGCTACGTGACGATTGAAAATCGTCAGATCACGATCAACCGGAAGCCCCCTGCCCGCTGGTAAGCCGGAAAATGTCCCGCGGCGTGTGAATATTCGGCGCCGTCAGCACGTAACCGTCGGCTGCGCCGCTACGATCCCTGGCTCTAACCTGTGCTCATTCCTGTAATGCGGGGGCAACCCAGGAGCTGACATGGCGAACACGATCACCTATTTTCTTGCGGGAGTCACTCAATGATCCCGGCCGGCTTGATGACCAGCGCCGTGCGCAACAGCGACGAGATCATCGTCGTGCCGCACGATGCCGCGTGGCCGGCGCGATTCCGAATCGAATCGCAACTACTCCATGTGGCACTCAGCGAGCTGAAGCCGGCGATCGAGCATATCGGCAGCACGGCGGTACCCGGGCTCGCCGCCAAACCGATCATCGACATGCTGGTGGGCGTCGCGTCGCTCTCTGCGTTCGAATCGCAGGTGAAGCGGTTGGCCGTGTTCGGCTATCAATACATTCCCGATTACGAACGCGCGTTACCCGACCGCCGCTTTTTCAAGCGTGTCGTCAACGGCGTGCGCACGCATCATGT
>JACCSD010000279.1 GCA_013813185.1 Burkholderiaceae bacterium | reverse complement strand
TTTTCTCGAGCGACTTCACTTCGCTGCTGATGAAGTTGCGCACCTCGGGCTTGAAGCCCTGCCACGTTTTCAGATTGACCGCGTAAGCGATCTGGCCCCAGCTGACCGGCATTGCCAGCAGGTGCGTGGTGACCTCGTGCCACTTCGCGACGTTGCCCGACAGCGTGCCGGTGATCGCGCAATCGACCGTCTTGTTCTGCAGTGCGGGCACGACTTCACCGAACGCCATCGTCACCGGCGTTCCGCCGAGCGCCTCGACCAGCTCGGATTGCGAGCGCCCGGCCACACGCACCTTCTTGCCTTTGACATCGGCCAGGCCTTTCAACTCACCGTTGCAGTAGAACACCTGCGCCGGATAGGTGCCGAAGCCGAGCAGTTGCACATTGAATTTCTCGCGGTACAACTTCTCGTAAACAGGACGCAGCGCGTCGGTCACCTTGCGCGCGGTTTCCACGTCGGGCAGCAGGCCGGCGACATCGACCATCTCGTTGGCCGGATCGTCGGCCGCAAGATAGGCGACCACGGTCGCCCCGATCTCCATCACGCCCTGCCCCATCAGCCGCAACACCTCGGGGCCCTTCAGACCCATCTCGTTGAAGCCCTTGATCTCGGCAGTCACCGCGCCGTTCGATTTCTCGGCGAGCTGCTTGGTCCAGAACGGCACTTCGTATTCCTTGTATTGCGGCAGGCTGGAAATCGAGCCGACGACGCGCAAGTGCGTCTTCGGCAGGGCTTGCGCAGCAACGTCGATCGCGGCGCCGGTGGCGAAAACAGCAGCAATCAAGCTAAGGGCGTGGCGTTTCATCTGAGTTCTCCATCAAAGCGTGGTCAAAGGGATGCGAGCTGTTCGTTCTTTAAATCTGTCACCAGCATGCAACCCGGGGCATGCGTGATGCAGAACTCGGGCCGGGCCGCCATTACCGCAGCCTGCGGCGTGACACCGCAGGCCCAGAACACCGGCAATTCGCCGGTATGCACGTCGATAGGATCGCCGAAGTCGGGGCGGGAGATGTCGTCGATGCCGATGGCAGACGCATCGCCCAGATGCACCGGTGCACCATGCACGTTCGGAAAGCGCGATGTGATCTGCACCGCGCGCACGGCGTCGGCCGGAGCGAACGGCCGCATCGTCACCACCAGCGGGCCGTGGAACGCGCCGGCTGGGGCGGTCGCGATCGAGGTCCTGAACATCGCAACATTGTCGCCCCGCGCGACATGCCGCAATGGAACGCCCGCTGCCATGATCGCCTGTTCGAACGAAAACGAGCAGCCGATCGCAAAGGCCACGAGATCGTCGCGCCAGAGCGACGAGATATCCGATGGCTCGTCCGCGAGTTCGCCGTGACGCCACACGCGGTAGCGGGGCACGTCGGTGCGCACATCGAGATCGGCGCCGAGCTTTGCCAGGCGAGATTCGCCGACATCGCTTACCGCCAGCAGCGGACACGGCTTCGGGTTGCGTTGGCAATACAACAGAAAGTCATAAGCCAGCGCGCGCGGCACGATCATCAGATTGGCTTGCACATAGTCCGGCGCATGGCCGCTGGTGTGATCGTGCAGGCGGCCGGCACGCGCCGCCAGCCGCACTTCGCCGCCGGTGGACAGGTCAGTTTCTGCTATATCGATAGCGCCCATGCCGCCACTGTGCGGGCCAGACGCCGGCCGAGTCAATCAAGTTTTTCTTGTGACCACTGACAAGTGCGCCGCCGATGCCGGGGCGCCTGCAAGATCCGGTCGGCCGCGCGCCAGAAAATCATTGCAACAGCTTTCTGCGAGTGCGATCAGTTCATCGATGACCGGCGAGCCGGGCTCGATTCTCTGACTGGCGCATACCGGCAGCGGCTGCAGCGCGGGTTCGACATCGAGCAGCAGCAGTTCGCCTCGAGCTACCTCGGCCTGCACCACTGCCACGGGGAGCGGCGCTACGCCGAACCCGGTCTTCGCCAGCTCGATCATCGCGGCCAGCGACGAAAAAAAATTGACTCGCAACGCCGCCTTGCCTTCGTGCGACTCGGCCGACTGCAAAATGCTGCGATAGACGATCGACTCGCGATGAAAACTGATAATCGGCTGACTGGCAATGTCGGCAAAGCGCAGCGTACCCGGCGGCAGCGGCAAGGTCGGCGCCGCAACCCAGCGCATCGCCAGCCGCGCTATTAGCCGGTTTTCGACAAAACCCTCGGTGATCAACTCGGTCTGGAACGCGACGTCGAGCCGGCCACGCAGCAGCTCATCGCGCAGGTGGGGTGAGGTGTCGGAATGCAGCTCGATCGTAATGTTCGGATGCAGCCTCGAAAAGCGCGACAGCAGATCAGGCAGCCACGTGTGAACCACCGTTTCCATCACACCGATGCGAAGCATGCCGCTCAAGTTATCCCGCTGTCCGGCGCGGCTTTGCATCTGCGACTGCAACCGCAGCATCTTTTCAGCGAGCGGCAACAGTTCGGTACCGTCGAATGTCAACGTCACCGAGCGGCGATCGCGCTCGAAAAGCCGGGTGCCGAGTTGTTCTTCAAGCGTGGCGATGCGACTCGAAATGCCGGCTTGCGTCGTGCACAGCTTGTCTGCCGCCGCCTTGAAGCTCGACAGCCGCGCGACCCAGACAAACGCTTCGAGGAAGCGAAGATTCATCGCTGCACGGTGCCGTGATTGGCACCGAGCCGATCAGTCTGGCTGACGGCAAGCCGCGGGATGTGTCTCATGGTCACTGATGCGTGCAGCGCGTACTATTGCGGACGAGGTTAGCAATGCCCGCCATGTTTACCACCTACCGTGAGGAGTCTATGAAGCATCGTTGTTCGTTGTTTGCGGCCTTCGTAGCCGCGGGTCTGACTCTCGCGCCCATCGTCAGCGCGCAGACCAAATGGGATCTTCCTGCAGGGTATCCCGCAGGCAACCCGCATACACAAAATCTGACTCAGTTCGCCGCCGACGTGGCCAAGGCGAGCGGCAACAAGCTCACGATCACGGTGCATCCAAACGGCGCGTTGTTCAAAGCACCCGAGATCAAGCGGGCGGTGCAGACCGGCCAGGCGCAGATCGGCGAAGTGCTGATGAGCTTGCTGGAAAATGAGAACCCGTTGTTTGGCGCCGACGCGGTGCCCTTCGTGGCAACCGGATTCGATGCATCGTGGAAGCTGTGGCAGGCGCAGCGTCCGGTGGTCGAAAAGGTTCTCGCCGGCCAGGGCATCAAGCTGCTGTATGCGGTCGCGTGGCCGCCGCAAGGCATTTACACCAAGAAGCCGCTGAATACAGTGGCAGACATGAAGGGGCTGAAATGGCGTGCGTACAACCCGGCCACCACGCGCATCGCGCAACAGGTCGGTGCGCAGCCGCTGACGATTCAGGCGGCTGAGCTGTCGCAGGCCCTTTCCACCGGGGTCGTCGATTCATTCATGTCGTCGGGCGCCACCGGCGTCGACTCCAAGGTGTGGGAAAGCCTGACCCACTTTGCGACGGCCGACGCCTGGCTGCCGAAAAACATGGTGATCGTCAACCAAAAGGAATTTGACAAGCTCGACAGCGCTACGCAGGAAGCGATCGTCACTGCGGCGAAGGCCGCCGAAGAGCGCGGCTGGAAGCGCATGCGCGACTACACCAGCGAGTCGTTGACAACGCTTCGCAACAACAAGATCACCGTGTACGAGCCGAGTCCCGCGTTAAAGGCGGAGCTTTCCAAGCTCGGCGACACGATGCTTAGCGAGTGGCTAGCAAAGGCCGGCGCCGACGGTCAGGCGATCATCACCTCGTTTCGGAAGTAATCCTGGCGCCGCAGCTCTGCCGGAGCGCACACGCCCGCAGCGCGTGCGCCGGCGCCTGCATGCATTTGAGTTAACGCATGCATAGGGCGCTCGATGCGGTCTTCAAGCTGCTCGGCGGGCTTGGCGCGTTTTTCATTCTTGCAACGCTGACGATCGAAGTGGTTGGCATTGCGCTGCGCACGCTTGGCTTTTCGATGGCCGGGTCCGATGCGTATGCGGGCTACTTCCTTGCTGCCGGCTCGTTTCTCGCGCTCGGCTACGCGCTGCGTCGGGGCGACCACATCCGCGTCACGTTGATCCTGCAGCGCCTGCGTGGACGCAGCCGCTGGTGGATGGAAGTGCTGTGCCTGGTCATCGCCTCGGCGCTAAGCGTCTACTTCGCGTACTTCGCGGCCAGGCTGGTGTGGGGGTCGTATGCGTTCAACGACATTTCGCAGAACGTTGACGCGACTCCGCTGTGGATCCCGCAGCTGTCGATGGCCGTCGGCCTTGCAGGTTTGGCGCTTGCCTTCATCGAACAGCTGGTCATAACCGTCCGCACGCGACGCTTGCCACCTGCGGTCAACGAAGCGGCTCACATCGAGTAGGCGATGGGCACGCTGGTCGCATTCCTGCTGGTCGTTGCGTTGTTCGTGATCCTGGGTGCCGGGGTGTGGATCGGCATTGCCGTGCTCGGTGTGGCGTTCATCGGCATGGAGTTGTTCACGACCCGCCCCGCGGGTGACGCGCTCGCACTGACGGTGTGGGGCTCGCTGTCGAGCTGGACGCTGACCGCGCTTCCGCTGTTCGTTTGGATGGGCGAGATTCTGTTGAAGACGCGCCTGTCCGAAGGAATGTTTCGCGGCCTCGCGCCGTGGCTGCAATGGCTTCCAGGACGTCTGTTGCACACCAATATCATTGGCTGCACCATCTTCGCTGCGGTGTCGGGCTCGTCGGCGGCGACTTGCGCGACGATCGGCAAGATCACATTGCCCGAGCTCGCGAAGCGCAACTATCCGGAGCAGATCTCGCTCGGCTCGCTGGCCGGTGCCGGCACGCTCGGTCTGCTGATTCCGCCGTCGATCATCATGATCGTCTACGGTGTCGCCGCCGATGTATCGATCGGCAAGCTCTTCATCGCCGGCGTGATCCCCGGGTTGATGCTGGGGGCGCTGTTCATGGGCTACACGATTTTCTGGTCGCTCCGCAACGCGGCGCTCATTCCGCCGGCGGACATCCATCTCGATTTTGCAGGCAAGCTCTCAGAGTCGCGGCATCTGATTCCGGTGATGCTGCTGATCGTGGCAGTGCTTGGCTCGATCTACGCTGGCGTCGCCACCGCCACCGAAGCCGCCGCACTGGGAGTAGTCGGTGCGTTGATTGTGTCAGCGGTGCAGCGGACCCTGACCTGGCGTACCTTCGTCGATTCGCTGATGGCCGCCACGCGCCTGTATTGCATGATCGCGCTGATTCTTGCCGGCTCTGCGTTTCTTGCGCTGTCGATGGGCTTCATTGGATTGCCGCGCCAGCTCGCCGAGACGATCGGGTCACTCAACCTGCCCCCGTTCGCGCTGATCATGCTGTTAATGGTGTTCTTCGTGATCCTCGGCTGTTTTCTCGACGGTATTTCGATGGTCGTGTTGACGATGGCAGTGCTGCTGCCTACGCTGCAAACGGCGGGCATCGATCTGCTGTGGTTCGGCGTCTTTATTGTCGTGGTGGTCGAGATGGCGCAGATCACACCGCCCGTGGGCTTCAATCTGTTCGTGCTACAGGGAATGACGAAGCACCAGATCAACACAATCGCGGTGGCGGCATTCCCTTACTTCCTGATGATGGTATTGGCCGTTCTGGCAATCTGGTTTTTCCCTGCGCTGGTGACGTTCCTGCCGTCGCAGATGAAACTCTGATCGATGCACATTGTCGTCATCGGCGCCGGCATCATCGGTGTCACTACGGCGTACTTCCTGCGACGCGACGGCCACGATGTAACGGTAGTCGAACGCCGCTCGGGTGTGGCGCAGGAAACAAGCTTCGCCAACGCCGGCGTGATGGCGCCCTCGTACGTCGCTCCGTGGTCGCAACCCGGCATGCCCAGCAAGGTGCTTGCATACCTGTTCAGGCCCGAAGCACCGATCGTATTTCGGCCGTCGCTCGATCCGGCGCTGTGGCGCTGGATTGTTCGCTGGCTGGGCGAGTGCCGCCCCGAGCGATTCACGCGCAACAAAGCCCGCATGCAGCGGCTCGCGTTCTACAGTCAGGCAGAGCTGCGCGCGCTGCGCGCGTTGCACCAGCTCGAATACGAGCAAAGCACCGGGTACCTGCAGTTGTTTCGCACGCACGCCGAAGTCGAGCGCTCGGCCGTTACGCGCAAGGTGTTGACCGAGCTCGGTGTGGTGCACCGGCTTCTTGGCACCGAAGAGGCGCACGCGCTGGAGCCGGCGTTGCATGCACCGACGCGGCTGGCCGGTGCGCTTCATCTGCCGGACGACGAAACCGGCAACTGCGCGTTCTTTGCGCAGCAGTTGAAAGACATCGCGATTCGCGATGGGGTCGACTTTCGCTTCAACGTGGCCGTCCAGGGCCTGCAGGCAGAACAGCAGCGGATCACCGGACTACGCACGGAGTCAGGGAATATTGGCGGCGACGCGTTTGTCGTTGCCGCAGGGTTCGACAGCGCGGCGCTGCTGCGGCCGCTCGCGATTCGGGTGCCGATGCAGCCGGTCAAGGGATACTCGGCGACCGCGGCGATCACTGCGTTCGAGCATGCTCCCTACCTCAGCGTGATGGATGAAACATACAAGGTTGCGATTACCCGCATGGGCAAGTGGCTCAGAATCGCCGGCACCGCAGAACTCGGCACGCGTGGAATGCGGCTGCGCGACGGTGCGCTGCGCACGCTGCTGAAGGTGGCACAGGATTGGTTTCCGTACGCTGCTTCGTACGGCAAGTCGCGCTTCTGGATTGGCGCGCGTCCGATGCTGCCCGACGGCCCTCCGGTGCTCGGAAAAACTCCGATCGCGAACTTGTACGTCAACACCGGACACGGCTCGACGGGTTGGGTGATGGCGTGCGGCTCTGCACGTGTGGTGGCCGACGTCATCACTGGAAAAGCGCCGGCGATTGATCTCGACGGCCTGACGCTCGATCGCTACGCGCACCGCCGGTAGCCATGGGAACACCGCTGCTGACCGTTGCTGAGCTGAGAGCGATCGAGCGAACAACGCAGTCTGCTCTGCCCGCCGGGACGCTGATGGCACGCGCCGGCGCCGCGGTGGCAGCGCTTATCGCGACGTCGCAGGCGAACAAGCCGCGGTCGATATGCATCGTGTGCGGCCCCGGCAACAACGGCGGCGATGGTTACATCGCCGCCAGCGAATTGCAGGCAGCGGGCTGTCTCGTTACCTGCGTTCAACTGGCCAAGCCTGTTGCCGACGATGCACGCAACGCCCTTTCCCGGTGGCGCACAGCGGGCGGCGCAACGCGTGCGAGCTTGCCAGCGAACGAGAAGTTCGACGTGATTGTCGATGCCGTGCTCGGCATCGGGCAAACGCGCCCGCTGCAGGGAATACTCCTCGAAGCTGCGCAGTGGATCAACGCGCAGCGAACACATGTGATCGCCATCGACGTTCCGAGCGGACTCAACGCCGACCGCGGCTGCTGGGTCGGAGGCGTCGAGGGTGTTTTCGCATCGGAAACGATCACGTTCGTCGCGGACAAGCCCGGGCTGCACACGGGTGACGGTATCGACGCGGCTGGCGCCGTAACGCTCGACAGACTCGGCGTCGAACCGGTGTCCACGCGCATGACGTTGTCCGACCCGTCCGACTTTCCACAGATCAGCGCGCGGCGCAGGCGCAATACGCACAAGGGCAGCTACGGGAACGCACTGATCATCGGTGGCGGCGCAGGTATGGTCGGAGCCGCCCTGCTGGCAGCGCGCGCCGCGCTCCTCCTGGGTGCCGGGCGCGTCTATGTCGATTGCATCGGTGCACCGGAGTTTCGGGTCGATCCGGGTCGACCCGAACTGATGTTTCGTCCGTATGCCTCAATCGAGAATCCGCATGCGATCGTGATCGGCTGCGGCCTGGGCCAGAGTGAAGCGGCGCGCCGGGCGCTGCAGTGGGCACTCGACAGCGATGCTTCGCTGATCATCGACGCGGACGCTTTGAACCTGTTATCGCAGGGACCGGCCCTCAGCGAGTGCCTCGCCGCGCGCAATGCAACCACCGTGCTGACGCCGCATCCGCTCGAAGCCGCTCGCTTGCTGCAAACATCGGCCGACGACGTCCAGGTCGATCGCGTCGCTTCGGCACGCGAGTTGGCAACGCGCTACCGCAGCATCGTCGTGCTGAAAGGCGCCGGCACGATCAACGTTCACACCAACGGCCGCTGCGCCATCAATCCTACCGGTGGCCCCGCGCTCGCAACCGCGGGCACGGGGGACGTGCTCGCGGGCCTCTTGGGCTCACTGTTCGCTCAGC
>JACCSD010000278.1 GCA_013813185.1 Burkholderiaceae bacterium | reverse complement strand
AATAGCCCGCCAGAACGCCCAGCGCGATCGCCAGCGGCAGTGTTGCAATCGTCGCCAGCGAGCCGATCACGACGGCGGTGCGGATACTTTTCAGCGCCTGATACAGCACGTCGTTGCCGGTGCGATCGGTGCCGAACGGGTGGTAGTACGGCCACAGCGCCGCCAACCAGCCGATAATCATTGCCGTCACGATCACTGTGATCAGCATGGGCCGCCACGGAATCTCTGTCACGCCGCGAGCGATCTGCGATAACGAAAGCCGCAGGCCACCGCCCTTGCGGCCGATCAATGCTGCGGTCGCGACCGCGATCGCAAGGCCGGCGAGCATGCCGAACAGCACGCCATGAAACGACCGCGCTGCAATGTCGGCCCGCCATTCGCGTTCGGGCTGTATCAAATGCGAGCCGCCGTGGGCCAGGCGCGGATTGCCGCGTACTTCCTTGCCGTCGACGACCTGCGTTTCCTTCTGAAACGACCAGTACGCCAACGGCGTTGAGTACGTCTTCTCGCGTGCCTCGATGGCGTGCGACAGCAATGCGTCGAAGATCGAAAGCGTGCGCGTCCCGTAGGCCATCGGCGCGTCCGCCGAGGCACCTTCGACCGCAGACAAGCGCGGCCGGAAATGCACCGAATCGAGCAGCGCAATCGTGATGAACACGCCGAGCACCACTGCGGCGCACATCGCCGGCGCGTCGCGCAGGACGTGCGACCAGTTGGCCTTGACCCGCGCGTTGCGGCGCACGCGCCAGATATAGAAGAGCACGCCGGCGGCGATGAGCCACAGCACGAAGTCGGTCCACAGAAAAACAAACTTAGGCAAGCCGCACTCTCGGATCGACGAACGTGTACGCGATGTCGGTCGCCAGATACGCGAGGATGTACAGCAGCGAGCCCAGGAACACCATGACGTGCACGATCGCGAAATCCTGCCCGGCGATCGCCTCGATCACGTAGGTGCCGAGTCCGGGAATGCCGAAGAACGACTCGAACACGATCGAGCCCAGAAACGCGTACGGCAACAGCGCGCTGACGTGCGTCAGCACCGGCAACCACGTATTGCGCAGCACATGGCGAAACAGCACGACTGCTTCGGATAGTCCCTTCGAGCGTGCGGTGCGAACATAGTCCTTGTTCGCTTCCTCGAGCAGCATCGCGCGAAAAAGTCGCGCTTCCGAGCCGAGTTGAAAAATGATGCCGACGATGATCGGCAGCGCAAGAAACTTCAGCAAACTGAGGCCCGGCACGAAGCCCGACAGCGGCACCAGCTTCAGCATCTTGCCGAAGAACCACTGCGCCATGATGATGTAGAACAGGCTCGAGATCGACATCATGACAACGCACAGCACGGTGCCCCAGAAGTCGAGATAGCTGGCGCGAAAAAACACCAGCAGCAAAGAGAACGCAATGCCGACGATCACGGTCAGCAGCAACATCGGCCCGGCGAGCGTCAGGCTGACCAGGATCCGGGTGCCGATCTCGTGCCGCAGATCACGCCCGCTGTCGGTCGAGCCGAAATCGAGCGTAAACAGCCGCAGTGAACGATCAAAAAAAATAGTGTCGGTAATTTTTCCGGCGCCCTCGGCTTCGCGGTTGAACCACAGCGGCTTGTTGTAGCCGTGTGAGGCCTTCCACTGCTCGATCGCTTCGGCCGTGACGCGCTTGCCGCCGATGTTGAGCCGAGCGATGTTGTCGGGCGAGTTGACCGCGAAGAACAGCGTGAACGTCAACAGGTTGACGCCCACCAGAATCAGCACTGCATACAGGCAGCGGCGAAGGATATAAGCGCCCAACTACTCGGCCCCGCCGATCGCGAGCCCGCGCGCTGCGTTCTCGCGCTCGCGCCGTTTCCAGGTGCGGAAGGCCGGGACGACAGCCGCCATCAGCACCAGCACAATGACTGCGACCGGCCACCAGATCGGGTTGTTCCATTGCGCAATCTTCGCTGCGCGCAATACCGGATCGACCTTCATGTACATCAACCGATCGTTGACCAGGGGCCCAGGCTTGACGTTACCGACCCACTGCTGGTGGACGGTGCCGGCATACGGGTTGTAGCCGAACGCCCATGCGGCATCCTCCTGCGTAATCGCGACCATGCGATCGATCACCTGCTGCTTGCGAGGCACGTCGTCGAGAAACTTCAGCTCTTCGAACAGCTTGTCGAACTCCGCATTCTGGTAGTTGGATGAATTTTCGCCGTTGCCTCCGGTCAATGCCTTTGAGTTCGGCCCGTACAGCAGGAACAGAAAATTTTCGGCGTCCGGATAGTCGGCAAACCACCCCCACCAGAAGATCTGTAGCGATCCTTTTTCTGCTTTCTCCTGGAACCGGTTGAAATCGGTCGCGCGGATCTCCAACTGCACCCCGATCTTTGCGTACTGCCTCACCATCCATTCGACTTCGGCCTTCAGCTCTGGCGTCAGCGCGCGCTGGTAGTCGTAGTTCAGCACCAGCGGTGCGCCGGTCCTGGCGTCGCGGCCATCGGGGTAGCCTGCCTCGGCGAGCAGCTTCTTCGCGACTTCGATCGATTTGCGGCGCGGCTTGCCGTCGACCACGTCGTAGACGACGCGATTGATCGCGTCTTTGCGAAAGCCGTACACCCCCGGGGGCACCGGTCCCATGGCAGGTTCGCCCGCCGCCTTGCTCTCGAACACGCGGACGAATTCCTCCCAATCGATCGCGATCGACAAGGCCTGCCGCAGCTTGCGATTGCGGATCTGTTGATCGGGCGTGTCGCCCTTGCCGACGACAGGATCGAGCCAATTGAAACCGACGTACCAGTTGGAGATTTCGAGCGTGCGCGGCATCTGCACGCCGCGCTCACGAAACATTTGCGCGACTTCTTCCGAGTTCTTGAAGTCGAAATCGAATTCGAGCAGCGTGTCGAACCGGTAGGTCACCGGAACGTCGTAATACCCCTGCAGAAACTTTGCCTTCTGCGGAATTCGTTCCTTCTCGATCGCCATCACGATACGGTCGATAAGCGGGATCGGTTTGCCGCAATCGGCCAGCAGGCCAGCCGCCTTGTCGGCGTCTTCACCCTCACACGGATACGTGTCGCCCGCAAAATTCGGGTTGCGCTCGAGTACGTGGCGTCGGTTTTCCTGATACTCGACCAGCATGTAGGGACCGGTGCCAACCGGCCAAAAGTTCAGCGACAAATTCTTTCCGGCGAAACCCGGTTGCGCGTAGAACGCGTCCGCCTCCCACGGAATGGGCGCGAAAAACGGCATCGACAACCAATATTTGAACTGCGGGTACTTGCCTTTCAGCCGAATGCGCAGGGTGTAGTCATCGACCGCCTGCGCTCCGGCGAGCTCGTGTTGCCGGAAGTCGAGAAACGGCAGATCGCGGCTCGCCGGATCCACACCCTTACGCAACTCCTTGTCCACGGCTGCGATCCGCTCACCGTACTCCTTGAGCCCGACGATGTGCTCCGCCATCAAAGCGAAGGATGCCGACTTGATGCGCGTCGTCGCCAGCCGGCGAATCGCATACACGTAGTCGTGCGCGGTCAGCTCGCGCGTTCCAGGATCAGCAAAATCGAAAGGCGTGCGTTTGTTGGCCGACTCGGCAGCGGTCAGCGCGTGGTACCGATACTTCCCGTTGGCGTCGCGCGTGAACGCCGGGTGCGGCGCATAGCGAACGCCGCGCTTGATCTTGATGTCGTACACCGCCTCGCCGATGTCTTCGCCGCGCGCATCGGCAGGCAGTTTGTTGCCGGCCTTGTCGAGATAGTGCGGCACCGCAACTGCCTCTGCAATCCGGGGCACGATTTCATAAGGCCGCTTTAGATAGTGGAAGCGATAAAGCGGCTCATACACCGAATACGTGAACGGGGTTTCATCGAGGGCGTAGGACGCAGTAGGGTCGATATACCGCGGCGAGCGCTCCTCGAACGCAGTGAAAAACGTGTTCGTCTGCTCGGCGCCAGCGGCGTGCGGGCTGTTGGTGATCCGATCGCACGCCGCCAGGAAAGCAACGGTCAACCCCATTGATATCAGCCAGCCCGCCTGTCGCATCGCCGTTCGTTCCGCCGTTCGTCCCGTGTGACTGCGCGATTCTAATTGCCATCGCCAGCCCACCATGCACTCGGCTAGCCCAGCGAGCGCGTGTGCTAGCGCCTTTATACTGCGGTGCAAGCAAAAAAATTCGCGAATGATCCATCGCGATTCTCGTGCCCGATAAACCCTTTACCTGGACGATCCGCGTTTACTACGAAGACACGGACACCTGCGGCATCGTCTACTACGCCAACTACCTCAAGTTCTTCGAGCGGGCGCGCACCGAATGGCTGCGCTCGGTGGGATTCGAGCAGCAGCAAGTGGCCGACGAACTGGGTCTGCGATTTGTCATTGCGCGCGTCGGGTGCGATTTCAAGCAGCCGGCCAGGCTCGACGATGTGATTGATGTGGACGTGCGCGTGGCTCGGGCCGGCAGCGCGTCGATTGTCTTCGACCAGACGGCCAGGCGCGCCGACACGGTGTTGGCTACCGCGCGGGTGCGGGCCGGCTGCATCGAATCGACCAGCCTGATTCCTATGCCGATGCCGCCTTTGCTGCGCGCAGCGGTCGAGCAACTGCCTCAACTGGAAACATGACACCCACCGCCGACCTTTCGATTCTTTCGCTGATCACACAAGCCACGCTGGTCGTGCAAATCGTGATGTTGCTGCTCGCCTTTCTTTCGATTGCCTCGTGGACCGCAATCTTCCAGAAGCAGTTCTCGATCAAGCGCGCGAAACGCGAGACCAATGATTTCGAAAAGCAGTTCTGGGGCGGCGCCGATCTGTCGCGGCTGTACGAGATCGCGTCCAATCCGCGCCGCAAGGCCGGGGCTGAGGAGCGCATCTTCGAAGCGGGTATGAGTGAATACCTGAAGCTGCGGGCGCGGGCAGCCACTTCGGAAGATCGGCCGGCCATGCTCGACGGCGCGCGCCGCGCGATGCGCGCTGCCTACCAGCGTGAAATGGACGCGCTCGAAGCGCGGCTCAATTTCCTGGCGTCTGTGGGGTCGGTCAGCCCGTATATAGGGCTGTTCGGCACGGTCTGGGGAATCATGCATGCGTTTACCGGTCTGTCGAATCTGCAGCAGGCCAATCTAGCGAGCGTGGCGCCCGGCATTGCCGAGGCGCTGGTCGCGACCGCGATCGGTCTGTTTGCAGCCATACCGGCGGTGGTTGCTTACAACCGGTTTGCAAACGACATCGATCGGCTGGCCAATCGTTTTGAGAGCTTCATGGAAGAATTTTTGAACATCCTGCAGCGCCATAAACACTCAACCTGATGGCACTGGTTGCGCGTCGCTCCGGCAAACGCCGCCGCCTGATGGCGGACATCAACGTCGTGCCGTACGTCGATGTGATGCTCGTGCTGGTCGTCATTTTGATGGTTGCGGCGCCGTTCGTGAATCCGGGCGTGGTCGACCTGCCCACGGTCGCCAAAGCGGGGCAACAGAAAGGGCTGCCAGTGCGGGTGGTCGTTCGGAGCGACGGTCGGATTTCTTTGTTGGATGCCGGGGTTGAAACCGCTGTTCAGAAGGGGGAGCTGCGGGCCGCCGTCCAAAGCCGTCAAAAAGGAGATCCGAAGATTCCTGTGGTCATCGAAGCCGACTCGAAGGTTCAGTACGACGCGGTGATTGGGGTGATGAGTGTTCTGCAGAACGCGGGCGTGCAAAGCGTGGGGCTGTCGTTGCGTCCGGCGCAGTAGCGTTTGACATGCCGTCCGCCGCGCGCGCTCGTCACCGCTGGCACGCACCGGAAAAGGGGAGCGGGCCGGCTTTTGCGCTGTCGCTGCTGGCGCACGTCGTGCTGTTCATCGCGATCGCCTTCATGGTGCGCTGGAAGACCGAGCCGGTCGGAACGGTGTCGGCCGAGCTATGGACGCTTCCGCCGGCTGCGATTCAGCAGCCGACACCGCCTCCCCCTCCGCGACCCCTTGTTATACAGCCACCCCCGCCGGAACCCGAGCCGCGGAAAGCAGACATCGTCATAGAGCCGAAGAAAACGCCGCCTCCGTTAAAGGTAGAGCCGAAGAAGGTCGAGCCGCCCCCGCCGAAAGTCGAGGCAAAGAAGGTCGCGCCGCCCGATCCACCGAAGAAAGACGAGACCAAGGCGAATGAAAAAAAACTGCTGGCCGAGCGCGAGGCCCTGGACAAGGCCGCCCGGGAACGCGTGATGGCGCAGGCGGGCTCCGGCGCCCGTCCCGCGGCCGCAGGCGGCTTGTCCGAAGGGTATGCGGCGCAAATCAACAGCTGCATTCGTCCTCACATCATCTTCAATGTGCCGGAAGGGACGAAACCGCGACAGTTCATTGCTGAGTTCGAGGTGACCCTGCTGCCGACAGGCGAGCAGGCTGGGGCACCGAAGTTGCTCAAGGCAAGCGGGCTGGCCGCGTACGACCAGGCCGTCGAAAGGGCGATACGGCGCTGCGATCCGTTTCCGCGGCCGAAGGAAGGTGGTGCGGTGCCGCGCTCAATTCCTTTGATCTTCGATCCCGTGGAGCGGTAACCCCAATTTTGACCGCAGCGCATTAGCAAGCTATCCGCTGTCTATACTCGAATCAATGTCAGATAAAACCTTTGCACCCGCTTCCTCCGCGCGCCGCGCTCTGTGCTCGGCTTTCGCACTCGCTTCGTTTCCAGCGAGCTCGCTCGCGCAGTTGCGGGTCGAGATCACAGGTGTCGGCAGTCAGCAGTTTCCGATCTCTATCGCAAACTTCGCGCGTAACGGCCAGGCGCCGGCCGAGATTGATTCGATCATTCGCGCTGACCTTGCGCGCAGCGGATTGTTTCGCATCGTCGACGCGGGTGGGCA
>JACCSD010000196.1 GCA_013813185.1 Burkholderiaceae bacterium | reverse complement strand
GAGTACCGCAGTGGTTGGCACTTCAGTGCCCGACGCCCAGGCAGGCCAGCTCCGCCCAACGCTTGCGCTCTACGATGCAGGCCACCTCCGCCGCCCAACGCTTGCGCTCTACGATGCAGGCCACCTCCGCCGCCCAACGCTTGCGCGCTGCGATGCCAGCTCCGCCCAGCGCTTGCGCGCCCGAGAGTGCCAGAGATATAGCTTAGGATTCTGGCAACCAATAACCGGGAAGACATCCATGCGGCATGGCTCAATCGTTTTCGTGCTGGCGCTGTGGTCGGGCGTCGTTGCCGCCCAGCAAACTTCCGACGGCAGGCCAGCGGGCATGCCTCCGATCGTCGATGCAAAAAATCTCTACAGCGAAACCGCGCTGGGCAAGCTCAGTCCCGCCGTTGCCAACGCGCTGGCGCGTATCTATGTGCCCAACCGCCAATCCAACGACGTGTATGTGATTGACCCGGAGACGATGAAGGTCGTCGACAAGTTCCGCGTCGGCCGCAACCCGCAGCACGTCGTGCCCTCGTGGGATTTGAAGACGCTGTGGGTGGCCAACAACGCCGAAGGCCGCACCGACGGCACCTTGACCCCGATCGATCCCGTCACCGGCAAGCCCGGCAAGTCGATTCCAGTCGATGATCCGTACAACATGTACTTCACGCCCGATGGGCGCTTTGCCATCATCGTTGCCGAGGCGCGCAAGCGCCTCGACTTCCGCGATGCGCAGACGATGAAGATGCAGGGCTCGCTGCCGGTGCCCGAGTGCGGCGGCGTCAATCATGCCGACTTTTCGATCGACGGCCGCTACGCGATCTTCACTTGCGAGTTCAGCGCCAAGCTGGCGAAGGTCGACATGGTCGATCGAAAGGTCATCGGCTATCTGAAATTGTCCCGGGGCGGAATGCCACAGGACATCCGAGCCTCACCCGACGGAAAACTCTTCTTCGTGGCCGACATGCATGCCGACGGTGTGCACGTCATCGACGGCGACAAATTTTCCGAAGTGGAGTTCATCAAGACCGGAGTCGGCACGCATGGGTTGTATCCCAGCCGCGACGGCACCAAGCTGTACGTTGCGAACCGAGGCTCGCATAAGGTCTATGGCCCACGCGCCGGCAAGGAAGGCAGCGTGTCGGTGGTCGACTTCGCAACTCGCAAAGTCGAGAAAACATGGCCGATTCCAGGCGGCGGCAGTCCCGACATGGGCAACGTCAGCGCCGATGGGAAGACGCTGTGGCTATCGGGGCGCTTCGATGACGTGGTGTACGCCATCGACACCGCGACGGGCGACGTCAGGAAAATCCCTGTCGGCAAAGAGCCGCACGGCCTTGCCGTTTGGCCACTGCCCGGACGCTACTCGTTGGGGCACACCGGCAATCTGCGCTAGCAGCTTCGATCAGCGCACTGCTTCGTCCATCGCCTGCACCAGCTTTTCTCGCCACGAGCCTGGCTGGGCGAGCGCCATGATGTGCATCGCGTCCGGCACGCTCCAGTGTTGCGAGCCCGGCGCTGCCGCGTGCAGTTGCTCGCTGTTGACTGCCGCAATGATCGAATCGCGCGCGCCATGAACGAAAATCAGTGGAAGCCGAATTGACTTCAACGCGGTGATCGGGTCTTTGTCGAAGCCCGGCAAAACACCGGCCGCTAACGCAGCGACGGGGCCCAGCGGCCCGCCGGCGGTTGCCTCGCGTGCAATGCCCCGATAGCTGGTGAACGCCGAGTCGATAACCGCAAGCCGCACGCCATCCGCGTCGCGGGCAAGCAAACGCAGTGCGGTGGCGCCGCCGATGCTCTGCCCGAAAACGATCAGGCGCGTCGCATCGAGGTCTGGCCGCGTGCGCAGATAGGTCAACGCGGCTGCCGCGTCGTCGACAATGCCGTCGAGCGACGGCTTGCCCTCGGAGCGCCCGAACCCGCGGTAGTCGATCATCAGCACGTTGTAACCGCGCGCCGGCAGCCACGCCACCAGCGGAAGATGATTGCTGATGTTGGCGGCATTGCCGTGCAGGTGCAGTACCGTTGCCTTGGCCTGACCGACCGCCGGCATGAACCAACCATGCAGTCGAGCGCGATCGCCGCTAACGACATGAATGTCTTCGACCTTCACACCGAGCTGCGCCGGTGTGGTGTACGTCACCGCGTCGGGATAGAAGAACATCCGTTCGACGCAACCAGCGAGCACGATGACAACTGTCCCTAGTAAGGCGAGGCGCGCAACAGCGCTCACGGTTTTGCCAGCTTCTCTTGCACGTCGATAGTTAGCAATGCACGTTAAAAGCCTGCCGGAAAGAACGGCAATAGCATTAACAGGCTCGGGCACGCGCGTTGCCTACCTTTCTCGAGCGGCGCACGAAGCGCGCAAGATTCCGACCCATTAACGATGTAAGGAGTTCAAATGACCACGAAGACAATCATCGCGACAGCGACGGGTTTGGCCATGGCGGCCGGCCTCGCCTTCGCTCAGACCGGCACGACCCCGCAGCCTGGTACGACCACCCAGCCGGGTACGACGACTACTCAGCCCGGCACAATGACCACCCCGCCGGTCACGACCACCACCCCGTCTTCGACAACAACCTCGCCGATGACGACCACAACACCGCCGATGACGACGACCACCCCCTCAGGCACAACGAGCCGCTCGGGCGCTATGGGCACGACGGATCGAAGCACAACGGGCACGACGGATCGAAGCACAATGGGAACGACCAGAACCGATCCGGCGATGGGCACGACCAGAACCGATCCGGCGATGGGCACGACAAGCCGTCCAGCTCGGGCCGACCGCGGTTAAGCAAGCAACACCTTTTGCAGTAGTAAAACACCGGGCAGCTAACGCCCGGTTTTTTATCGCCCGGAAGTCATGAGATTGGACTGCGCCGTCGCCAACCCGCTGAAGACGCTGCGCAACGGCCGCGATTCGGGCAGCACGTAAACGACGCTATTGCCACCTTTCACTGTCGCGCTCACGACGGTTTCGAAGAACGCCGTTGGCACGTTGATACAACCGTAAGAAACGCGGTTGTCACTCGGCGTCGGCGTTTCGAGACGGCGCGCACGCTGCTCCTTCGCGTTGGTTGTCAATACGCGGTGCATTGATACGGCGGCATCGTAGTCAATCCACACAACGTCTTCGCCACGCAGGTTCATTCCGACCTCGGCCAAAAATCTGCCCGCGGGCGTGGTGCGTTCCTCCGGCTTGATCTCTGACAGTTTCTTGTCGCCGATGCCTGGGGCGGTGTCGTCGCCGCGCGCCACGCCTAGCAACACCGGAGCATCGCCCTGCAATTTTCCCGAACGGTCAAAGACCCAAAGGTGCGCCTGCCGCTTGTCGATGATCATGAACGGCAGGCCGCCGCCGTCCCCCGAGTGTGAGACCCAGTCGAACAGTTCGGCGGCGTCCGCCGTGAGCGTGCGTGCGGGAGTAACAGCCGCCAAAGGCTGAAGCCAGAGATAGCTGGCGGCTGCGAAAATTCCTAGAACCGTTCTCGCTGAAGGTGCACGCACGGAAACTCTCTTTACCGAGACAAGGTGTCTAGCGGTAGCAAATGAAGTGCCCGCGCGGCTGCGTCGTCACCGAAGGCAGTCGCGCCCCTACCCGGTCGCCGCCTCGGCATCGTCGGCCTCGTAGGCGGACATCGGCACGCACGAGCACATGATGTTGCGGTCGCCGTAGGCGTTGTCGACGCGGCCGACGGGCGGCCAATACTTGTGGCGTTTAAGCGAAGCCACTGGAAACGCGGCACTTTCGCGCGTGTAGTCGTGCGCCCAGTTTTCCGCCATCACCATCGCCGCCGTGTGCGGCGCGTTCTTCAGCGGATTGTCGTCGCGGTCGACGTCGCCCTTTTCGACGGCGCGAATGTCTTCACGAATCGCGATCATCGCTTCGATGAAGCGGTCGAGCTCGATCTTCGGTTCGGATTCGGTCGGCTCGACCATCAAGGTGCCCGCCACCGGGAACGACAGCGTCGGCGCGTGGAACCCATAGTCCATCAGGCGCTTGGCCACGTCTTCGGCCGAAATTCCGCTCGCGTCCCTGATCGGGCGCAGGTCGAGAATGCATTCGTGCGCGACATAGCTGTTACGACCCGCGTACAGCGTCGGGTAGTGCGGTTCGAGTTTTTTGGCGATGTAGTTGGCGTTCAGCAGCGCCACCTGGGTCGCGCGCTTCAAACCTTCACGACCCATCATCGTGATGTACATCCAGGGGATCGGCAAAATGCTGGCGCTACCGAACTCCGCAGCGCTGACCATGCCGACTGCGCTCTCCGCCCCGAGCCGGCCTGGAAGGTACGGCGCGAGATGCGACTTGACCGCGACCGGGCCCACGCCAGGCCCGCCGCCGCCGTGCGGAATACAAAATGTCTTGTGCAGATTCAGATGCGACACGTCGGAGCCGTACTTGCCGGGCTTCGCTACACCGACCAATGCGTTCAGATTGGCGCCATCGGTGTAGACCTGCCCGCCTGCGGCATGAATGATTTCGCAGATCTCGACGATTGCTTCCTCGAACACGCCATGCGTCGACGGATAGGTCACCATTAGCGCGGCGAGGTCTTGTGAGTGCCGCTGCGCCTTTGCGCGCAAGTCCTGGATATCCACATTGCCGTTGCGATCGGTCCTCACCGCGACGACACTCATGCCGCATAGCTGCGCAGAGGCTGGATTGGTGCCGTGCGCGCTTTCTGGAATCAAGCAGACGTTGCGATGCCCTGCGCCGCGTGCGCGGTGATACGCACGGATCGCCAGCAAGCCCGCGTACTCGCCTTGCGCTCCTGAATTCGGTTGCAGGCTGACTGCGTCGTAACCGGTGCACTCGGCGAGCATCCTTTCGAGCTCAGTAATCAATTGTCGGTAGCCGGCGGTCTGCTCTTTTGGAGCCAGCGGATGGATGTTCGCGAACTCGGGCCAGGTGACCGGAATCATTTCGCTGGTGGCGTTCAACTTCATCGTGCACGAGCCGAGCGGAATCATCGTGCGGTCCAGCGCGAGATCCTTGTCGGCGAGCGAACGCATGTAGCGCAGCATCTCGTG
>JACCSD010000185.1 GCA_013813185.1 Burkholderiaceae bacterium | reverse complement strand
CCGGTTGTTCGGTCAAGCGGTAGGCCGGCGAAACACGGCGCAGCGCCGGGCACTGGGCTTGCGCTATGTGCCCGAACAGCGGTTGGGTCACGCAGCGGTCGCCGGCATGACGCTCAGCGACAACGCGTTGCTAACCGACATCTCGTTGCAAGCGAGCCGCTTACTGAATGTCGTCAAAGCAAGCGAGTGTGCGGCGCAGATTGTGCAGCGCTTTGGCGTGCGCGCTGCGATTTCGGCGCAGCTCGAAACGCTGTCCGGTGGCAACTTGCAGAAGTTCATCGTCGGACGCGAGGTGCTCCCAGCGCCACGCGTGCTGCTGCTAGACCAGCCCACGTCGGGTGTCGATGCAGGCTCGGCTGCAGCGATTCGCAACGAACTGATCGCGTTGCGAGCGGCCGGCTGCGCGATCGTTATCGTGTCGGAAGAACTCGACGAGCTGTATCAATTGGCAGATCGCGTGATGGTGATGGCGGGTGGCCGATTGTCACCATCGAGAGAGCCGCAACAGATCGACACGGCCGAGATGGGACGCTGGATGGCGGGTTTCTGGCCGGGTAACGATCAGCAGAGCGCGAGCGCGGAGCACGCTGCGTGACTTCATGGCATTTGATACCGCGAGCGGCGCCGTCGCGCGCGTGGATCTGGTTGTCGCCGGTCGCCGCCATCGCGTTGACGCTCATTGCCGGCGCTGCCCTTTTTTCCGCAATGGGCACGAGTCCGCTGCAAGGATTGAACGTGTTCATCGTTGCCCCGCTGGCAAGCTTTCGCGGCTGGAGCGAGTTGGCACTGAAAGCGACGCCGTTGATTCTGTGCGGTGTGGGTTTGGCGGTATGTTTTCGCGCGAATGTCTGGAACATCGGCGCGGAAGGCCAGTTGATTGCAGGCGCGATCGTCGGCGGGGGAATTGCGCTTCTGGCCGGCGCGGAATCACCGCGCGCGTGGTTTGTGTGGGTGTTGCTGGCGTCGATGGTGGGCGGGGCGTTGTGGGCATCGATCACCGCGTGGCTGCGAGATCGCTTTAACGCGAACGAAATTCTGGTGAGCCTGATGCTGGTCTACGTCGCGCAGCAGTTGATCTCATGGATTGTGCAGGGGCCGTGGCGAGATCCAAACGGCTACGGATTTCCACAGAGCGAATTGTTTGCAGCCGCCGCACGCGTGCCGATCATCGCCGACGGATTCAGGCTGAATGCGGGAAGCGTATTCGCACTGCTTGCGGCCGGCGCTGTCTGGTGGATGCTGGCGCGCACCGTGATCGGCTTTCAGTTGAAGGTGGTCGGGATTGCATTGATGGCCGCGCGCTACGCGGGCTTTTCGAGCCGCCGTTCGCTTTGGATTGCATTGATGGTTTCGGGTGCGCTGGCCGGTCTGGCAGGCGGCCTCGAAGTCGCGGGCCCGATCGGACAATTGACGTCGACGATCTCCCCCGGCTACGGCTTTGCTGCAATCATCGTCGCCTTTGTCGGGCGGCTTCATCCGGTCGGCATCGTGTTGGCGTCGCTTGTGATGGCGCTCTTCTACATCGGCGGCGAGCTTGCGCAATCGCGTCTCGGTTTGCCGTCGGCGCTGACCGGTGTCTACCAAGGGCTGCTGTTGTTTTTCCTGCTGGCTTGCGACACCTTCGTCAGGTATCGCGTGCAGTTTCATCGGACCGCCACCGTCTGATGGACGAGTTGGCTTCGTTGATTGCGATCACGATGAACGCCGGCACGCCGTTGCTGCTAGCGGCGCTGGGGATCGTGATCAACGAGCGCAGCGGTGTCGTCAATCTCGGCACCGAGGGAATGATGCTGGTGGGGGCCGTCGTCGGATTTGCAGCGACGCTTTTCACCGGTCAATATTGGGTGGGATTTGCAGCGGGCGCCGCGGCCGGCACGGTGATGGCGCTGCTCTTCGCACTGCTCGCGATCGGTTTGTTGACCAATCAGTTTGCAACGGGTCTCGCGTTGGCGCTCTTCGGCGCGGGCTTGTCGGCTTTCATCGGGCTTGCGCTGCAAGGCGATACGTTGCCGGCGCGCGGTAGTGATGGCGTGCCGCTGCTGCGCGATATTCCGTTCGTGGGTCCGGCGTTGTTCGCGCAGCACTGGCTGGTTTACTTTTCTCTTGCGCTCGCGGCGACCGTCGCGTGGTTTCTGTTTAGAACCCGCGCTGGCTTGATTCTGCGTGCGGTCGGCGAATCGCCGGAGTCCGCGCACGCGCTGGGCCATCCGGTACGGCGCATTCGCTGCGCGGCCGTGGCATTCGGGGGCGCCTGCGCGGGGCTGGCCGGCGCGTACCTGTCGACGATTTACACGCCGCTATGGTCCGAAGGAATGGTCGCGGGCCGCGGCTGGATTGCGCTCGCACTCGTGACGTTTGCGACTTGGCGACCCGGGCGCTTGTTGCTGGGTGCGTACTTGTTCGGCGGAGTCACCATGGCGCAGTTCTACCTGCAGGGTCGGGGGGTTGACGTCCCGGCGCAGTGGCTGGCGATGACACCGTACCTGGCGACGATCGTCGTGCTGGCGATGATCTCGCGCAACCCGCGCTGGATTCGCCTGAACATGCCGGCGTCGCTGGGCAAACCGTTTAGTCCCAACTCGTGAGTGGTCCCTTAGACTCGCGCATCACCCTTCAGAGAACAACGATGCAAGCGTTTGCGAAGTGGATTGCGATAGCAAGTGCGGTGGCGCTGGCCGCGGGCTGCGGAAAAAGGGAGGACGTAGCGCCCAAGGCCGAGCCCGTCAAAGCAGCGGTTGCCACCGAGCAGCCGCTGAAAATCGGATTTGTCTACGTCAGTCCGGTCAGTGATGCAGGCTGGACGACGCAGCACAACGCGGGGCGTGAGCAGATGGCGAAGGCGCTCGGCCCCAGGATAAGCACGTCGTTCGTGGAAAAAGTGCCCGAAGGCGCCGACGCCGAGCGTGTGATTCGGGACCTTGCGCAGCAGGGCCACAAGTTGATTTTTACGACGTCGTTCGGCTTCATGAATCCGACGCTGAAGGTGGCGGAGGAGTTCAAGGATGTGAGGTTCGAGCACGCGACGGGTTACAAGACCGCGTCCAACGTCAACACGTACAACGCGCGTTTTTATGAGGGGCGGTACCTGGCCGGAATGATCGCGGGAAGAATGACCAAGACCGGCACGCTGGGTTACGTCGCAGCGTTTCCGATCCCGGAAGTCTTGCAGGGCATCAATGCATTCGTGCTCGGCGCGCGCGCGACGAATCCGAAGGTGCGGCTGCGCGTCGTTTGGATCAACACGTGGTACGACCCGGGCAAGGAGCGCGATGCGGCCAACACACTGATCGGGCAGGGTGCCGATGTCGTCACGCATCACACCGACTCCACCGCGGTGGTCGCTGCGGCAGAAGAAAAGAGAAAGATGGCGGTGGCGTACCACTCGAACATGGCGAAGTTCGGCCCGAACGCACAACTCGTCGCGGTCACGCACCATTGGGGTGACTACTACACGCAACGCGCGCGGGCAGCGCTCGATGGCACCTGGTCGGTGGCGCCGGTATGGGGCGGTATGAAGGACGGGTTTATTCGTTTGCAGGGCCTGGCCGATAACCTGCCGCCCGAGCTCGTCGAAGCCGTCAAAGCGCGACAGGAGGAGATTCGCGCCGGCAAGTTTCATCCGTTTACCGCACCGCTGAAGAGCAACGACGGGAAAGAAATCCTGGCGTCGGGCTCGCTCGACGATGCGCAGCTCGGTGCGATGAACTACTACGTCGAAGGCGTCATCGGCAAGGTTCCCGTCGGCGGCAACTGAACCGCACCCGCTGTACTGCACGGTGTAGCGCACCGTCACCTCCGCTTCCGGTGCGATAAGGGTTAGCTGCGATACTCGCCTGATGAACTTCAATCGCTTACTCGCGCAGTCGCTGCGCATGACGCTGCGCGACTGGCGCGCCGGCGAGCTGCGGCTGCTGGCAGCAGCGTTGGTAGTAGCCGTTGCGGCCGTCACCAGCGTCGGCTTTTTGGTCGATCGAATCCGTCTCGGGCTCGAGCGCGATGCCACGCAGTTGCTCGGCGCCGATTTTGTGCTGAGCTCCGATACACCGTTCGACGCCGATCAGAGCGCCCGCGCGAACGCAGCGAACCTGCAGATCGCACAAACGGTGACATTCCCGAGCATGGCTATCAGTGCGGCCGACGCCGATCGCAGCTCGCTCTCTGCGGTCAAGGCGGTGTCGCCCGGCTATCCACTGCGCGGCAATTTGCGCGTCGCCGATGCGATTGGGCAGGACGACAAGGTGACACGCGAGATTCCCGCGCGCGGCGAAGTATGGGTCGATGGCCAACTGCTGCTGGCGATTGGGGCTGCGCCGGGGGATGCGATGAAGCTGGGCGAAAAGACATTTCGTATCAGCAAGATCATCGCGATCGAGCCCGATCGCGGTACGCAATTCATCAACTTTGCGCCGCGCGTGATGCTGAACATCGAGGATCTTGCGGCGACTCAGCTGATCGCCAACGGCAGCCGCGTGACGTATCGCCTGCTGGTCGCAGGCGAGCGCCCGGCCGTGCGAACGTATTCGGAGTCGTTGCAGCAAGGCTTGCAGCGCGGTCAGCGTATCGAGACGCTTGAAGGCGGTCGTCCCGAGATGCAGCGCACGATCGACCGCGCCGAGCGATTCCTCGCGCTTGTCGCGCTGCTGGCGGCGATGATCGCCGCGGTCGCGGTCGCGGCCGCGGCACGCCGTTTTTCGCTGCGGCACCTGGATTCGTGCGCGATGATGCGTTGCCTCGGTCTTGCGCAGGCCGATATCTTCCGGTTGTTCGCGCTGGAGTTCTTCGTGATCGGCCTGGCGGCGTGCATCGCCGGCATGGCGCTCGGATACGCAACTCACTATGTCTTGTTGAACGCGCTCGGTTCGCTGATCCGAACGACGTTGCCGCAGCCCTCATTGCTGCCGGGTGTGCAGGGGTTCGCGTGCGGCCTGGTGCTGTTGCTGGGCTTTGCGCTGCCGCCGCTGGCGCAGCTGCGTCACGTTCCGCCGTTGCGCGTGCTGCGCAAGGACATCGGGCTGCCCACCGGGCGCGTCGCGTTCGGTTACCTCGCCGG
>JACCSD010000269.1 GCA_013813185.1 Burkholderiaceae bacterium | reverse complement strand
CGAGCACATGGATGTATGGCCGGCGGCGTTGAAGGAGCTCGGTGAGCACGTCGCTGCGGGCCGCATCAAGTATCGCGAAACCGTCGCGCACGGTATCGAGAACGCGCCGCAGGCATTTCTCGGGATGCTGAAGGGTGCGAACTTCGGCAAGCAATTGGTGAAGCTTGCATGAACCTGGAAGGCAAAGTCGCTGCGATCACCGGCGCTGCGAGCGGCTTCGGCCGCGAGCTCGCGCGCCTGGGTGCGCGTCAGCGCATGCGGCTGGCGCTCGCCGACGTGCAGCGTGATGCACTCGACGTTGTGGTCAACGAGTTGAAGCGCACCGGTGCGGTGGTGATTTCGGATGTCGTCGACGTCGCACAGTCGGCGCAGGTTCAGCGGTTTGCCGAACACGCGTTCAGCGCGTTTGGCAACGTCCACCTGCTGATGAACAACGCCGGCGTCGGAGGCGGCGGTTACTTGTGGGAAAACACAGCGCGCGACTGGCAGTGGGTCATGGGCGTCAACCTGATGGGCGTCGTGCACGGTGTGCAGCATTTCGTCCCACGCATGCTGGAGGCCAACCAACGCGGCGAGCCCGGACACGTCGTCAACACGGCGTCGATCGCGGGCTGGCTGGCGGCGCCGCTGATGGGCGTCTACAACGTTTCAAAGCACGCCGTGGTGGCATTGTCGGAAACGCTGTACCACGATCTCAAACTCGCGCAGTCGACAATCGGGGTGTCGGTACTTTGCCCCGCCTTCGTACCGACGGGTATCGCACAGTCGCATCGCGTCCGGCCGGCAGAACTACTGAACGCCGACGAGCCGACGGCATCGCAAAGAATCGCGCAGGTCGCCTCCGAGAAGGCGGTCGCGAGCGGCAAGATCACCGCGCAAGAGATCGCTCAGCTGACGTTCGATGCGGTGCGCGATAACCGTTTCTACGTGTTTACGCATCCGCAGATTCTGCCGTCGTTGCGGGCACGCTTCGATGCAGTACTCAGTGGCGCTGCTCCGGCCGACCCGTACGCGGCGCGCCCATCCTCCAGGCCACTATCGCCTTCGTAGCGATGTTCTTCGCGCTGACCGGCGCTGCGTGCGAACCGTTTTCTCGCGGTGGCAGAATGACGCTCGCCATTTTTGAGATATACGCCATGAAGTCAATCGTTTACCGCTGGTGCGCCGCGTTCGTGTTGTTCACCGCGCTGGGTACCGCCATCGCGCAAGGAGTCGAACGGCTGCCGGCCGGTGTGACGCGTGGACCGACGGTTGAAGGGATCACCGAATACCGGCTTGCCAACGGCCTGCGAATCATCCTGTTCGCCGATCCGTCGAAGCCGACGGCGACCGTCAACATCACGTACCTGGTCGGCTCGCGGCACGAGAACTACGGTGAGACCGGCATGGCTCACTTGCTCGAGCACCTGATCTTCAAGGGGTCAAAGAATTTTCCGAAGCCCGACGCCGAATTTACGCGGCGCGGATTTCAGAACAACGGCACCACCTGGCTCGATCGCACCAACTACTACTCGACGTTCCAGGCGAGCGACGACAACCTGAAGTGGGCGATCGACTGGTCCGCCGACGCGATGGTCAATTCGTTCATCGCCAAGAAGGACCTCGACTCCGAGATGACTGTCGTGCGCAACGAATTCGAAAGTGGCGAGAACAATCCGACGCGGGTGATGCTGACGCGCATGCAGTCGATGCTGTACGACTGGCATAACTACGGCAATTCGACGATCGGTGCGCGCTCGGACATCGAGAATGTGCGCATCGCGAATCTGCAGGCGTTCTACCGGATGTACTACCAGCCCGATAACGCGGTACTGATCGTTGCCGGCAAGTTCGACGAAGCCAGAACGCTGGGCTGGATCGCGCAGGCGTTCGGAAAGATTTCGAAGCCGAAACGACCGCTGCCGGTGTTCTGGACGGTCGAGCCGACGCACGACGGCGAGCGCACTTTCACCGTGCGGCGCGCCGGCGAGGTTCAGTTCGTGATGATCGGTTATCGAGTGCCGTCGTCGTTGAGCCCGCAGTCGCTCGCGACGGGGCTCGCCGCAGAAATCCTCGGCGACACGCCGAACGGCCGGCTGCATGAAGCTTTGGTGACTACGGGCAAGGCGGCACAGGTGTTCAACTTCAACATCGAAGCGCGCGAGCCCGGCTTTGTGCTTTTCGGTGCGGTCGTCAAGAAAGGAGAGCCGCTCGAGCCGGTCAGGCAGACGATGATCGACGTCATCGAGGGAAGCTGGTCGAAGACGCCAGTCAGCGACGCCGAGTTGAAACGCCAGGTGCAGAAACAGCGCACTTCGTTCGACCGCGCGTTGGCGGATCCGCAGGCCTTCGGTGTCGGACTTTCGGAGTACATATCACTCGGCGATTGGCGACTGTTCTTCCTGCAGCGCGACCAGCTCGTCAAGCTGACTTCGAGTGAGGTTGACGCGGCGGCACGAAAATATTTCGTCCGCGACAACCGCGTGGTCGGTTCGTACATTCCGGAAGACACGCCACTGCGCGCCGAAATCCCCGTTGCCCCGACGCCGGCTCAGCTGCTCGCGGATTACAAGCCGTCGGAGAAGGGCGCGGTATCCGAGGCGTTCATTCCGTCGCAGGAAAACATCGACAAGCGAACGCGCGTGCTGTCGTTTGGTGAATTGAATGTCGCGCTGTTGCCAAAGCAGAATCGCGGCAACACCGTCAACGTGCAGACCAATTTCCAGTGGGGCAGTCTGGAGTCTTTGACCGGCCGCACGATCGAGGCCGAGCTCGCCGCCGCGATGCTCAGCCGCGGAACCGACAAGATGACGAGGCAGCAGATCGCCGACGAGATGACGAGGTTGCAAATGACCGGCGGCCTCACCGGATTTCAGACAACGCGTGAAAATCTGCCCGATGCGCTTCGATTGCTCGCGCATGTGATGGGCGCGGCGAATTTTCCAGCGTCGGAGTACGACCAGTTGCAGCGCCAGGTGGCCACATCGCTGCAGGCGCAGCTCGACAACCCCGAAGCGATCTCGCGTGATGCGCTCGCGGCGCACTTCAACACGTATCCGCCGGGCGATCCGCGCCACTACGTTCCGTTGCGCACGCGCATCGACGCCGTCGCAAAAACGGCGCTCGACGCTGCACGCCGCTTTCATACCGACTTCTACGGAACGGCACGCGGTGAGATCGCTGTCGTCGGAGACTTCGATGCCAAGCCAATCGAAACGCTGGTCAACGAGTTGTTCACCGGCTACAAGTCGAAAGCGCCGTACGCGCGACTTGATCGCGAGTATCGGGAAGTCAAGCCCGCACGGCTCGCCATCGATACACCCGAGAAAGAGAACGCCATCATCCGCGGGCGCATCGACTTTCCGCTGCGTGACGATGATCCGGAGGCGCCGGCGCTGGTCATCGCGAACGATATTTTCGGAGACGGTGCGGGAATGTCGAATCGTGTCATGGAGCGACTGCGGCAGCGCGACGGCATTAGCTACGGTGCCGGCACCCGTTTGACGCTCGGATCCCGCTATCGGGTCGCCTCATGGTCGCTCAGCGCCATCATGGCGCCGCAGAACGTCGCGAAGGCCGAACAGGCGCTGCGTGAGGAAGTCGAGCGCGTGCGCCGCGACGGATTCAGCGCCAAGGAAGTCGAAGACGCGAAGAAGGGCACGCTGCAGGAGCGCGCCACGAACCGTGCGCAGGACAGCGTGCTCGCTGGCGCGTGGACCGCGAACCTGGACCTGCAGCGCACGTTCGCATTTTCCAAACAGTTCGAGGATCGCCTGCGGGCAGCAACGCCCGATCAAGTGAATGCGGCGTTTCGCAAGTACATCGATCCCGCGCGCATGACGTTCGTGATCGCCGGCGACGCGAAGAAAGGCGCCAAGTAATGTATGCCGACTTTCGGCACCGTATGTCATTGCGCGTGCGGTGGGCCGAAGTCGACAAGCAGGGTGTCGTTTTCAATGCGCACTACCTGCTTTACTGCGATGTCTGCGTCACCGAATACTGGCGTGCGGTCGGGGTCCGGTACCCGGATGACTTTGCGGCGCAGGGCAGCGACCTTTTCGTGCGCAAGTCAACGGTCGAATACTCTTCCGCCGCCTACTACGACGATGAGCTCGAGGTCTGCGGCCGCATTGCGCGAATCGGAAGCAGCAGCATGCGCTTCGTCGTCGAGATCTATCGGCGCCGGCAGTATGAAGCCGTGCTCGTGACTGCCGAGCTCATCTACGTGCATGCCGATCCGGGAACGCGCACCGCGCGGC
>JACCSD010000138.1 GCA_013813185.1 Burkholderiaceae bacterium | reverse complement strand
CCGCTCTCCGGAAGAGCGGGCGCCGGGATGGATCCGTGCGGCGCGCTGCAAACGCGAATCGAGCTTGCCGCAGATGCTGAGGTCGAAATCGTCATCCTGCTCGGCGATGCAGCATCGCCTGCGGGCGCACAGTCACTGATCGAAAAGTACCGCGCCGCCGACCTGGATGCGGTGTTGCGCGAAGTCGCCGGGCAATGGGGCGAGATGATTGAGACCGTGCAGGTGCGCACGCCCGATCGCGCGCTCGACATCATGCTGAACGATTGGCTTGTGTATCAGACGCTGGCATGCCGCGTGTGGGCGCGCTCGGCGTATTACCAGTCAAGCGGCGCCTATGGCTTTCGCGATCAGCTGCAGGATGTGATGGCGCTCGCCGTGGCGAGACCCGACATCGCGCGCGAACATCTGCTGCGCTCTGCATCACGTCAGTTCGTCGAAGGCGATGTGCAGCACTGGTGGCTGCCGCCGGCCGGGCAGGGTGTCCGCACGACGATGACCGACGACCGCGTCTGGCTGCCGTACGTTGCTGCGTACTACGTCGGCGCAACAGGTGATGCAGCGCTGCTCGACGAGCAGGTAAATTTCATCGAGGGCGAATCTCTGAAGGATGGCCAGCACGAAGCATTTTTTCAGCCGACGATCGCGCGCGAGAAGGCAAGTTTGTACGAACACTGCGCGCGTGCGATCGACGTCAGTTTGTCACTGGGTGCACGCGGGTTGCCGCTCATCGGCACCGGCGACTGGAACGACGGCATGAACCGCGTTGGCGAAGAAGGTCGCGGCGAAAGCACGTGGCTTGCGTGGTTTCTTATCGCGACGATTGACGCATTCGTTCCGTATGCACGCGGGCGTACAGACAATGAGCGCGCGGCGCGCTGGCTGGCGTTCGCAGCGACCCTGCGAAGCACGCTCGAAGGCGCAGGCTGGGACGGTGAATGGTACCGGCGCGGCTATTACGACGACGGCACGCCGCTCGGTTCTAGCGAGAGTATCGAGTGCAAGATCGACACCATCGCGCAGTCGTGGAGCGTGATCGCCGGTGCGGCGAATCACTCGCATTCGGCGCGGGCGATGGCGGCGGTCGATGAGCATCTGATCCTTGACGACGACAAGCTCGCGCTTCTCTTTACGCCGCCGTTTGATCGGACGCCGCTCGAGCCGGGCTACATCAAAGGCTACCCGCCCGGCCTGCGCGAAAACGGCGGCCAGTACACCCATGGCGCACTCTGGTCGGTGTTTGCATTCGCGCTGCTCGGTGAAGGCGACCGCGCAGGCAGCCTGCTCGCCCTTCTCAATCCCATCAGCCACAGCGACACGTCGGAGGCGGTGCAGCGGTACAAGGTTGAACCCTATGTGGCGTGCGCCGACGTTTACTCGGTCGCGCCGCACGTCGGTCGCGGCGGCTGGACCTGGTACACCGGCTCCGGCGGCTGGCTGTATCGCGCCGGGCTCGAAGCCATTCTGGGTTTCAAACAGCAGGGCAATACTCTGGTCATCGAGCCGTGCATTCCGCGGGTGTGGCCCGGCTTCGAAATCGTGTTCCGCCACTGCGGCGCGCGCGACCTGATCACGTGTTATCAGATCGCAGTCGAGAACCCGCGCCACGTCAGTCGCGGTGTCGCGTTCGCCGAGCTTGACGGGGTAAGGATGGCCGATGGTGAGGCGCGAATTCCGCTGGTCGAAGATGGCGCAGTCCATCGAGTGCGAGTGGTACTCGCGTGACTCTTGAGAGTCCGGGCGACGCGATAAGCCGTGCGAAGGCGAAGATCCCGAAGCGCTATTACGACCAGACATGGCTCACGTCGAAAGACACGCTAACACCGGCACTCGGCGTGGGATCCGACGCCGCGCACGCACAGGTGTTCGTGCTCGATGCGCAGGGACGTGTCGCGGCCATGTTCGCGGCGACCCGACCGACGAGCCACTCGACCAGCTTCGTTCCGCGTTGCGAGCGCTGCGCTAGATGCACGAGCGGCTTGGGCCTCGTGCAGAGAAGACCGATCAGGCGGTCGGCGGCACGCGTCCGGTGAGCTGATGCCGGCATTGCGGACTTCCGCTCGGGCACATCGCCTGCTGAGGCAGGCACTCGCAAGCGAAAGGTCCGATGGAATTTCTTGGCATCAAGTGGGTAGGCCTCAACGCTGAAAACGGCCAGAAGCTCCTTCTCTCGTTTGTCTTCATCTTTGCCGTGCTGCTCTTCGGCGCGTTTGCCCGCTGGGCCACGCGCCTCGTCACTAGCCGAACCGATCATGCCAGCGAGCAGACCCGGTTCTGGACCCGGCAGGCGATCAGCCTCGTCGCCGCCATCGTCCTCATCCTCGGGCTTCTCTCGATCTGGTTCAACGATCCGACGCGGCTGACGACCGCCTTCGGACTGATGTCGGCCGGCCTGGCGTTCGCGCTGCAGCAGGTCATCACCGCCTTCGCCGGCTACTTCGTCATCCTTCGCGGCGCCACCTTCACCGTCGGCGACCGCATCTCGATGGGCGGCGTGCGCGGCGACGTCCTGCGGCTCGGCTTCATCCAGACCACGATCATGGAAATGGGCCAGCCCCCCAGCGTGCAGGCGGCCGACCCGGCCATGTGGGTGAAGAGCCGGCAGTTCACGGGCCGGATCGTTACGGTCAGCAATGCCAGGATCTTCAGCGATCCGGTCTTCAACTACACGCGCGACTTTCCGTTCATCTGGGAGGAGATGACCATTCCGATCACTTACAAGGACGACCGCCGCCGAGTCGAGGAGATCCTGCTCGAGGCAGCGCGGCGCCACGGCGAAGATCCAGCTGCCATTGCCGCCGACGCGAAGGCAGACCTGGAAAGGCGCTTCTCGATCGTGGCATTCGATCTCAAGCCTCGCGTCTTTTTCCGCATCACCGACAACTGGCTGGAGCTCACGGTCCGCTTCATCGTCGGCACGCACCGGATTCGAGCCGCGAAGGACGCGATGAGCCGATTCATCGTCGACGAGCTCGATGCGGCCGGCATCGGCATCGCCTCGGCCACCTACGACATCGTGGGCTTCCCGGCGATCGAGATGCGCATGCCCAAAGACGATGGCGACCGGGCGCGAGCATCAAGCGCGGCCGATTGAAATTGCGGCCCCGGGGATACCGTCGCGTCGCGGCGACCGAACGCTAGGGGATTGCTCAAGCGCGCGTAGCAAAATCAGCCTCGCCGCTACCCGCATGGGCACGCGAGAACGCCTTCCAACGAAGACGTCTCGACTTATGCCGTCTCAGTCTTGCTTTATGGCGTCTGAAACTGCGCTTATGCGAAATTCCACGGACATTCTTGGAGCTAGTCGGCGGGGGCTAGGAGCAATGGCCGGTGAAGCCGCACGCGGTGCAGAACTCGCAGCCGTCACGCTTGATCATCGCGGCGGCGCTGCAGCTCGGACATACCTTGCCCTTGATCGGCGCGCTTTCGTGGTCGATCAGCTTCACTGCATTCGGTAGCGCCAGGATTCCGGCCGACTGAATCGCGCGGCCTTCGTCGTCGAGGATGCCGAGCACTTTGTAGCGATGCAGCAGCAACGTGGCAATGTAGGCAACGGTGCTCGGATATTGTGTCGACCGTTCTGCGCCCGGCATCGGGGCCCAGAACTCGCCGTTCTGCTCGCCGAAGTTCAGCAGCTTCTTCAGCTTGAGCCCGATCCAGTTTGCATCGACGACGCGCATGTCGAGCGAGATCAGCTTGCACAGGCCGTCGAGCACCTTCGGGTATTCGCCGGCGAGCCAGATCGAATACGGACGCCGGCTGCCATCGGGCAGGTGCAACTCCTTGACGCCCAATACGAAGTCATCGCCGGTGTTCGCGTTCGAAATGTCGACGGTCCAGCTCATCGTGCCGAGCGGGCCGGCTTTCGGTTCCTTCTTCGAGAACAACGCGTTGAGCATCGGCGTTGCGTGCTGATCTAGATGGTCGAACACGCCGAGCTGCTCGCAGCGCAGGCTCACTATGTTGGCAAACGCCGAGACGACACCGCTTTGCCATTGACGCTCGCCGCTCGGTGGCATCGGAATCGCAAAGCCCTGTTCATCGCGCGCACGCGCCAGCGCATCGAGTTTCATCTTCAGCCAGGCGCGGTCTTCACTGCGCATGTCCATCGACAATGCTTTCGCGATGGCCCCGAGGCCGCGCGGCTGTTCGGCACCGTTGACCCACACCTCGAACGGCACCGGAGGCTCACCGACTTGCCCAATAAAGATCGCGAACGATTCCCTGCGTTCGGGAATCTCGACCATGTAGGTCCACGCGAGATTGCCGCCGGCCAGATCCGGACGGCCCGGCCACTTGAGACTTTCAAGCGCCGGTTCGGGCGTCGAATCGAGCCGCACTCGGCGATCGGGATCGTCCTTCAGATCCTGTGGTTCGCGCGCTCGTGAATCCTTTGTGACCTCGAGCACCGAGCCGATCACATTGTTCGGCCGGTAAGTCGTGATGCCTTTCAGTCCCGCGTGCCACGCCTCGAGATACAGGCTCTTGAATTCCTCGAACGGATAGTCCTCCGGCACATTGACGGTCTTGCTGATCGCGGCGTCGATGTACGGCTGCACCGTCGCGCTCATCCGCATGTGATCGCGCGCCGGCATCTGCATCGCGCTCACGAAGGCGGATGGAAGATCGCGCTCGTTGCCGCCCATGCGCCGGTACAGCCGGTACGCGTAGTCCTCGACTGCGTATTCCTGCTTGGTGCCATCCGGCATGCGCTTCTTGCGCACGTACGTCCACGAAAAGGTCGGCTCGATGCCGCCGGACGCGTTGCTCGCGAAAGCAAGCGAGATCGTGCCGGTCGGCGCGATCGACAACAGATGGGAGTTGCGGATGCCGTTTGCGCGGATCCCGCTCTTCAGTTGCTCTGGAAGGCGCGAAGCGCAATGCGGCGACGCCAGGAATTTTTCTGCGTCGAACAACGGAAACGCGCCTTTCTCCTGCGCAAGCTCCGCCGACGCTTCGTACGCTGAGTCGCGCATCGTACGTGCGATGTCGGCCGCCATGCTGCGTCCCGCGTCGCTGTCGTAACGCAGGCCGAGCATCGTCAGTGCATTGCCAAGCCCGGTGAAGCCTAGCCCGATGCGGCGCTTGTTTGATGCCTCGTCCGCTTGTTCCTGCAGTGGCCACAGCGTTGCATCGAGCACGTTGTCGAGCGCGCGTGTCGAGACTCTGGAAACGTCACGGAACTTGTCGAAATCGAACGACGCCTGCTCGCCGAACGGATTGTTAACGAACTTCGTCAGATTGATCGAACCAAGGCAGCAGCAGCCGTACGCAGGCAAAAATTGTTCGCCGCATGGATTACTGGCTACGATCGTTTCGCAGTACGACAGGTTGTTGTCGTTGTTCACGCGATCGATGAACATCACACCCGGCTCGGCGTGGCTATACGTCGACCGCATGATCTGGTCGAACAGCTCGCGCGCACTCGCCTTGCGATACATCCACGTGCCGTCCTGGCGTTGATAACTGTTCGACGTATCGAATGGCTCGGCCGCGTGCCATAGCTCGATCTCACCGTCGCTCTCTACCGCGCGCATGAACGCATCGGTAATCGCCACCGACATGTTGAAGTTCGCAAGCGAGCCGTCGCGCTTGGCGTTAATGAATTCCTCGATATCCGGGTGATCACATCGCAGCACGCCCATTTGAGCGCCGCGCCGCGCGCCCGCCGATTCGAGCGTTTCGCAGCTCTTGTCGAACACGCGCATGTAGGAGATCGGGCCGCTGGCGCGCGAATGCGTGCCGCGCACGCGCGCGGTCTTCGGACGAATCGGCGAGAAGTCGTAGCCGACACCGCCGCCGCGCCGCATCGTTTCGGCCGCCTGATTCAGCGCCAGATATATAGAGGGCACGCCATCGTCGACACCGCTGATCGCATCGCCGACGGGCTGCACGAAGCAATTGATTAACGTCGCCGCGATGCCGGTACCCGCGGCCGAATTGACGCGCCCGCCGGGAATGAACCCGTCGACCATCGCTTCATAGAAGCGCTGTTCCCACGTGTGTCGCAGCTCGGGTTTCTCGACCTGCGCAAGCCCGCGCGCGACGCGGCGGCGCACTTCGTCGACCGTCTGCTCGCCGCCTTTGGCGTACTTTTCGAGCAGTACGTCTATTGAAATTGGCTGCTCGTCGAGCAGCAGTTGGGCCCGGTCAAGCTTCATAAGCAAGCTTCATGAAATTTGCTGCCTCCGCTAAGGCGAAATTTTCTCACAATGCCGGCCCTATAAACTCGCTTCTGTCATATCAATGAGAAAGTTTGCGTGAACTTGCAGCAGTTTCGTTTCCTGCGTGAGGCGGCGCGCCACAAGTTCAGTCTGACCGAGGCGGCGCGCGCATTGCACACGTCGCAACCCGGTATATCGAAAGCGATTATCGACCTGGAAGCCGAGCTGGGCGTGCCTATCTTCGCGCGCCACGGCAAACGCGTGAAGGGTTTGACCGCGCCTGGCCAGATGGTCCTGGATGCGGCTGAGCGCATCATGCAGGATGTCGACAACCTGAAAAAACTGGCGCGCGATTACGCGGGCAGCCCGGAAGGAACGCTGCGCGTCGCCACGACGCACACGCAAGCGCGTTACGTGTTGCCCAGCGTAGTGCAGACGTTCGCTGCCAAGTATCCGCAAGTGCGGCTGAAGCTGCTGCAAGCCAACCCGCCGCAGATTGCATCGATGTTGATTCACGGGCAGGCCGACATCGGTGTCGCGACCGAATCGCTGGCCGATCATCTCGGCCTGCTGTCGATTCCGGTGTATGACTGGCAACACGTGGCGATCATCCCGCGCGATCACCCACTCGCGAAATTTGCAACTACACCGGGCAAGCTCACGTTGAAGGATCTTGGGCGTCACCCGCTGATCACTTACGAGCAGCAGTTTGCCGGCCGCGCGAAGATCGACGCCGCATTCGAAGCGGCGAGCATTGCGCCGTCGATCGTGCTCGAAGCCATCGATGCCGATGTGATCAAGACCTACGTGCAGATCGGAATGGGCGTCGGCATCGTCGCGGGGGTAGCCGCCGATTCGCAGCGCGATGGATTGATCGTACTGCCGTGCGGCCACTTATTCGGCCGCAATGTCACGCGGCTGGCGGTGAAGGAGGGCGCGTACTTGCGTGGCTTCGTCTATTCGTTCATCGAGACGCTGGTGCCGGGCTGGGACAAGCGGCGCATAGAGGAAGCGTTCAAGGCTTAAGCTTGCGGCGGCGTTTGCTCCGGCGTTGGAAGGCGCATGCGTCTCACGTTTCGAGCGACACTTTTCGGTCTCTTGCGGTGGCGCTTCATACGGTTTCGATTACGGCATCGCGGCTCATCGCAGGTGGCTTACGCAACACGGGTCCAGGGTCTTGCGGCATCATTCGAGCATGAACCGAACCGAAACCTTGGCTTTGTTGAGCCAACACAAACCTGAAATGCAGCGGCGCTTTGGAGTGCGCAGCCTGGCGCTATTTGGTTCGCGCGCACGTGGACAGTCGCATGCCGACAGTGACATCGACATGCTCGTCGAGTTCGAGGGACCGGCTACCTCGGCGCGTTACTTCGGCTTGCAGTTCTTTCTCGAAGATCTGCTGCGCGGCCCCGTCGATCTCGTCACCCAACAGGCCTTGCGCCCGCAACTGCGTCCGTTCGTCGAACGCGACGCGATCCATGTCTGACGCTGCCGCGCCACGCGAATGGCGCTTCTACGTCCAGGACATGATCGTCTTCTGCGACAGGGCGCTGACCTACACGAAGGGACTGGATCGCTCGACCTTCGCGGCCGATCCGATGCGATACGACGCGACGCTTAGAAACCTCGAACTGATCGGCGAAGCCGCGACCCATGTGCCCGGCGACGTGCGCAATGCAGGGGCGGATGTGCCCTGGCGGATGATCATCGCGGCTCGGAACCGCTTGATCACGGCTACCTGGGCATCGACGACGACACGTTGTGGAGCATCGTCACTGATGACCTCGTTCCGCTGCGTGACGCGCTAACAAGGTTGCTCGCTGCGCGTCCCTAACGAGCCAATGGCCGACAGGCGTTCCTCGCTCTATTCCTTGCCGCCGTTCATGGAGTGCACGTCTCCGGCGCCAGCACAAAGGAAACCTTCTACTACACCGCACTGGACAACCTGCTCGACGGCATTGGCCAAACGCTCAAACTCAGAGTGCGCTGCGTGATGCAGCTCAAGAGCCTGGGCGCGGGCAACCCTGACGGCGGCCTTTTCACCGCCGACCAGTTCGATCGCAAGACGTGCGCGCCGAAGAACGTCGCCGCCCCCGCGCGCGGCGTGGTCGAAGTCAAGGCACTGGCGAGGCGATTGCCTTCACCGCCGCGAGCGCGCAGGTCGCGAAGTACTGGAATCGGTGCCGCCTGGTGCTGGTTACCAACCTACGCGATCGGACGCCACCCGCTTTTCACGACTTTGTTTGCGCTCCTGATTGGCTGGCGACAGCCCTAAACTTGCGGCGCTTGCGCACTGAGAGACCGACATGTCAACCGTTCCGAACGCCGCACCGATCAACGGCCTGCACCATTTTGCATACCGCTGCAAGGATGCTGAAGAGACTCGGCATTTTTACGAAGACATTCTCGGGCTGCCGCTGTATCACATCATTCAAAGCGACGTCGTGCCGTCGA
>JACCSD010000116.1 GCA_013813185.1 Burkholderiaceae bacterium | reverse complement strand
TAAACGGCGTACATGCTGGCCATTACCGCCAGCAGTACCTGCGCAGTGCAAATGTTCGAGGTCGCCTTTTCACGGCGAATGTGCTGCTCGCGCGTCTGCAACGTGAGGCGGTAGGCGGGCTGCCCTTGCGAATCGACCGACACACCCACCAATCGGCCCGGCATCGAGCGCTTGAACGCATCCTTGCACGCGAGAAATCCGGCGTGCGGTCCACCAAAGCCGAACGGCACGCCGAAGCGTTGCGAGTTGCCGACGACGATGTCGGCGTCCCATGTCCCAGGCGCTTCGAGCAGCGTCAGCGCGAGCAGATCGGCAGCGACGCAAAACAATGCGCCTTTGTCATGCGCCTGGCGAACCAGCGCACGCATGTCGTGAATCAAGCCGGTGGTCGATGGGTACTGCGCGAGCACGCCGAAGTATTCATTGCTCTTCATCAACTCCGGGACGAACCCGATCTTGACGTCGATACCGAGCGGCTCGGCGCGCGTCTTCACCACCTCGATCGTTTGCGGATGACAATCTGCGGCGACCAGAAGTACGCTGCTCTTGCTCTTCGCGCTGCGCTTTGCGAGCGTCATCGCTTCGCCGGCGGCGGTCGCCTCGTCGAGCAGCGACGAATTGGCGATCTCCATGCCGGTCAGATCCGACACCATCGTCTGAAAATTGAGCAGCGCTTCGAGGCGGCCCTGCGAAATCTCCGCCTGATACGGCGTGTAGGCGGTGTACCAGGCCGGGTTCTCGAGAACGTTGCGCAGGATCACTTTCGGCGTATGCGTGCCGTAGTAGCCCTGCCCGATAAAGCTGCGATACACCTCGCTCTTACCCGCGATCGCGCGAATCTTCGCCAGTGCCTCTTCTTCATTGATCGCAGCGGGCAATGCAAGCGGCGCATCGAGCTTGATGGTCGACGGCACGATGGCATCGACCAGCGCATCGAGCGAAGCTGCGCCGACGACGGCGAGCATCTCGGCGATCTCCGCGTCGTTCGGCCCGATGTGCCGCGAATGAAAATCGTTATGAGCTTCGAGTTCGGACAGCGTCGACATGGTGCTATTTCGCAGCGTCGACATTGGCCCGGTATTTCTCTGCGTTCAGCAAACCGTCGGTCGGCGCTGTCGTCTTCATCTTGAAAATCCACGCGTCGTACGGGCCCGAGTTCAGTTTCTGCGGCTCGGCTTCAAGCGTTTCGTTGAAGGCGACGACTTCGCCATCGACCGGCGCATAGATGTCGGACGCCGCCTTTACCGACTCGACGACGCCTGCAGTCTCGCCGGCCTTCAACGTCTGGCCGACCTTGACGTCGCCGACGAACACGAGGTCGCCCAGCATGTCCTGTGCGGCGTCGGTGATGCCGACCCATATCAGGCCGTCGTCGCCCTGCTTGACCCACTCGTGAGTGGGCGTGTACTTGAGTTGATCGGGAAATTCCATGTGTCGCTCCTGGGTGATCCGTCAAGTCAAAGCTTTGCCGTTACGCACGAACGGCATCTTGACGACTTCTGCGTTCAGCATCTTGCCGCGCACGTCGACTTGAACCGCATCACCAATCTTGACCTCGCGCGGAACGCGGGCCATTGCAATCGACGTTTGCAACGTCGGCGAAAATGTTCCGCTGGTGATTTCGCCCTCGCCTGCCGACGTGACGACCTTTTGATGCGAGCGCAAGACACCGCGGTCGCGCAGCTTCAATCCGACCAGCGCCATACGCGCGCCCGCATTTGCTAGCGCGCGCTCGAGCGCAGCGCGCCCGATGAATTCGCGCGGAGTTTTCAGATCGACAGTCCAGGCGAGACCGGCATCGAGCGGCGAGACGTCTTCTTCCATATCGTTGCCGTACAGGTTCATTCCGGCCTCGAGCCGCAACGTGTCGCGCGCGCCGAGACCGGCTTCCGCAACGCCGGCCGCCTTCAGATCACTCCATAGCTGTGCCGCGCCGCGCGCCGGCAACATGATTTCGAATCCGTCTTCGCCGGTATAGCCGGTGCGCGCAACGAACATTTGGCCCGCCTCGGCGGCAAAAAACGCGCCGAGCTTTTCGGTGGCGGCGCGCGTCGAAGGTCGCGCTTGCCAGAACTTCGCGCGCGCATTCGGGCCCTGTACCGCGATGATCGCGAGATCCGGGCGCGGCGTAATCAGCACGTCGAAGGCGCGCTCGGCTGCAACCTGCCGCATCCACGCAATGTCCTTGTCTGCGGTCGATGCGTTGACGACGACCCGGAAGCAGTCGTCGCGCACGAAATAGACGATCAGATCGTCGATCACGCCGCCGGTGTCGTTCAGCAGGCACGAGTACAG
>JACCSD010000106.1 GCA_013813185.1 Burkholderiaceae bacterium | reverse complement strand
GCGACCTGCGGTGCAAGCTCCACGACGATTTTCCCTTCGCTCGTGTCGAGCGCCACGCGCGGCGCGGGCGTCTGCGCGGCCGCGCTGGAAAAGGAGACGACCAGTGCCGCCGCCAGCAAGTGCTTAAGCTTCATTGCAAGTTCCTCATCAAATTTCAGCGTGGATTGCGCGCCTTGGTGACCATTTCGCGCGTCAGCGCGAGTTTGCTCGATACCGCACGATTGGCCGGCTGCAGCGTCGCAGCGCGCTGGTAAGCATCGGCCGCCATCTGCAAATAGACGTCACCCATATTTTCGTGCGCAGTGGCGTAGTCGGGCCGGGCGAGCAGCGCCATTTCCAGTGCTCCGCGCGCGCGATCGAGCTGTCCGTCAGCGGCGTAGAGCACTGCGAGATTGTTGTACGGCTCAGGCAACTCGGGGAAGTCTTCGGTCAGCTGCTCGAACACCAAGCGCGCCGCAGCGGTGTCGTTCATGTCCGACAAAATGACACCGCGTACAAAACGCATCTGAGCGTTGCGCGGGTTCTTGGCCAAATGTTCGTCGGCAGACGCCAGCGCCTGCTTGGTTCGTCCGGCCGCGATGAGCTTGCGCACTTCTTCGAGCGGTGTCGCGTCGTTCCGATCGACCGAAATGTCGCCTACGACCGGCGGAGGCACCGGTTGCGCGTGCGCGCTGCCACCGAAGCTCAGCGCCGCCGCAACAAGGAATAGAAACAAAACGTGGGTGGACATCGAAGAGGCGGTGCGAGTGGTGCTCGACTGTGCGCTTGCTCGTTACACTGCGCGCGATTCTACAACCGCCCGCATCGAAGCGATTGCTCCAGATGACGTTAGAGATCTACAACACGCTGTCCCGAAGCAAGCAGCCATTGCAGCCGATCCTGCCCGGTCGCGTGGGTTTGTACGTATGCGGCATGACCGTGTACGACTACTGTCACATGGGCCACGCACGCCTGTTCATGGCAATGGACATGGCGCAGCGCTGGATGCGGGTCCTGGGGTTGGAAGTGAGTTACGTGCGCAACATCACCGACATCGAAGACAAGATCATCAAACGCGCTGCCGAGAATGCCGAGACGCCCGGTGAACTGACCGAACGCTTCATTCGCTACATGAACGAGGACTTCGCCGCGCTCGGACTGAGCGTGCCCGACGCGGAGCCGCGCGCAACCGAGTACGTCCCGCAGATGCTAGGCCTGATCGAGCTGCTGGAGCAAAAAGGGCTGGCGTACCAGGCGGAGGAGGGAGCGGCGGGTGGAGACAGTCCGGGCGACGTCAACTTCGCTGTGCGCAAGTTTCCGGGGTACGGAAAACTTTCGGGTAAATCGCTCGACGACCTGCGCGCCGGCGAGCGCGTCGCGATCGAGCGCAGCAAACGCGACCCGCTTGATTTTGTGTTGTGGAAGCAGGCGAAACCCACCGAGCCATCGTGGCCGTCGTCGTGGGGTGCGGGTCGCCCTGGGTGGCACATTGAATGTTCGGCGATGGCCAGCGAAACGCTCGGCAAGACCTTTGACATTCACGGCGGCGGTCCGGACCTGATCTTTCCGCATCACGAGAACGAAATAGCGCAGAGTGAGGGCGCGCACGGCGTGCCGCTCGCCAATGTCTGGATGCACTGCGGCGCGTTAAGAGTAGGCGACGAAAAAATGTCGAAGTCGTTAGGCAACATGATGACGATTCGCGATGCGCTGAAGAAGTACGACGCTGAAGTGCTGCGGTTTTTTCTGTTGCGCCCGCACTACCGCAGTCAGATTGCGTTCACCGAATCTCTGATCGGAGAAGCGCGCACTGCATTGAGTCGCCTGTACACGGCTTTGCGCGACACCGAAGCCGACGCACTGCCGCTCGATTGGGAAGAGGCGCACGCGCGGCGTTTTCACGACGCGATGAATGACGATTTCAATACGCCGGTCGCTTTGGCCGCTCTGTTCGATCTGGCCAGTGAAGTCAATCGAAGCAGGTCGTCGCGCCTGGCAGCACAACTGCGTGCGCTCGGCGAGACGCTCGGAATACTGCAGCAGGATCCTGCGCAATTCCTGCGCGGCTCCGATGACAACTCGGCCGGAATTGAGCTGCTGATCTCGGTGCGGGCGACGGCGAAGAAGGAAAAAAATTACGCCGAAGCCGATCGTGTTCGCAAGGCATTGCTCAACCAAGGCGTCGTGCTTGAAGACGGTCCCGGCGGTACGACGTGGCGTCGTCAGTAGCCGCACCCGCGGCTGCGCCCACCTCTACGCCACTGCCGGCGCGGATACCGGGCGTTTCTCCAACGTACTGGACGAGAGCCAAGCGCGCGCTGGCAGCAAGGGACCCGACGATGGCGGGCATCATCGCGGCTCATCCGCGCGTCAAGCTTCAGTCGCGGGGCGATGCATTCGTCACGCTGGCGCGATCGATCGTCGGCCAGCAGATTTCGGTAAAGGCCGCTGCTGCAATCTGGCTGCGCTTTTGCGCGGCGTGCGGTGAAACGACGCCGAAGGGAATCTTGCGGCGCCGGCCTACGACGTTGCGCCGCTGCGGGTTGTCGGACCGCAAGGTCGAGTACATCCGCGACCTTGCAGCGCACTTCGTCAGCGGCCGCGTCGATCCGTCGCGCTTCGGCGCGCAGGATGACGAAGAAATCATCGCCGAGCTGGTCGATATTCGCGGCATCGGTCGCTGGACCGCCGAGATGTTTCTGATCTTCAATCTGCTGCGCCCGAACGTGCTTCCGCTGGACGACTTGGGCTTGCTGAAAGCGGTCAGTCTCAATTATCTTGACGGCGAGCCCGTGCTCGGCCGGGGAGGGCGTGTGCGCGTGGAGCAGGTGGCACAAATGTGGGCGCCCTGGCGCAGTGTTGCGACGTGGTATCTATGGCGTAGTCTTGATCCGATTCCAGTCACCTATTAAGAAGAATGGCAAAGACCACGTTTTTGGACTTTGAGCAACCGATCGCCGAGCTCGAGGCGAAGATCGACGAGTTGCGCTTCGTGCAGGACGACTCCGCTGTCGATATCTCGGAGGAGATCGACCGCCTGCAGGAAAAGAGCGATGGGCTGCTGAAAG
>JACCSD010000081.1 GCA_013813185.1 Burkholderiaceae bacterium | reverse complement strand
GCTGCACATCGCCTTCGACGAACTGACGTGATGCCGAGCGCAGCAGATGTTCGCGCGCGATTTCGGGTCTCGCCACAACGAGCGCCGTCACATCCTGCAGCTGATCGCGAAAGCCATAGGCGCCGCTTGACTGGTAATACGCCGAGCGCGCCCACACGCGGCATGCCAGCGTCTGATACACAAGCCAATCGTTCAGCATGATGTCAAGCGCGCGATCGGGCGTGCGCACCTGCACAGTCCCGAGCATCTCGCTCCATTGCCCGGCGACTTCGCGCATCACCGCATCCAGGTCGGCGGCGCGGTACTTTTCGATCAGTGACTGTGCGCCCGCAGGCGATGCCGCGTCGCCGAGCAGGATGACGATTTCGACCTCAGCATCTGCGGCCAGCTCGATTCGCGTTTGCAGCGCGCCGCACGGATCCATCCCGGCGCCCGCTCTTCCGGAGAGCGGCGTATGACCGCCCGCCGAACTGAGCGCCGCCGGGCTAGCGACGGCGCCGTGCAGTCCGAGGAACTCGGCACGATCGGCCGTGTATGAACTTTGCGCGCCACCAAGATCGATAAATGCAACCCGCTCACCGAACTCGGCGCGCCAGGCATTGCGCGCGCACAGTGCGCCCGTGACCGCATCCATCGAGGTCACGACAAAAGGCGCCGCCACCGTTCCGTTCGGACCGAGCGCCCACTCGATATATGCGGTGATCGACAGCCGCCGCACGCGCCCCGACCGGTTGGCGATCCGCAGTCGAGACACTTTCACCGTATCGCCCAACGGCACGAATTGCAGCAGCGCAACTTCAACGCCGTGCGCGGTGTGCTCGAAGCGGCTGTAGCCCTTGCCGTGATGCACGCTGTAGATCACCTCCGGCACGCGGATCGGTGACGCGGTCACACTCCACAACTTTCCGCTCTCCTCGTCGCGCAGATAGACGATCTCGCGTGGCGTGTCACTGACCGGATCATTCGGCCACGGCGTCAACGGATTCTGCTGGCTGTTGAGCGACCAGGTGTAGCCGCCACCTTCGGCCGACACGATGAATCCGAAAGACGGATTGGAAACTACGTTGATCCACGGCATCGGCGTGCAGCGGCCATCGTCGAGCGTGATTGCGTACTCGCTGCCGCCTTGCGCGAAGCCACCGAAACCGTTGTAGAACTCGAGCGGCTCGGCGCTTGCCGCGACAGCGGGCGCAGGCTTGCGCTGCGTCGTGCGGAAACCCGGCATGGAAACCGGCTTGAGCGATGCAGTTGCCTGGCGGCGCACGCCGTCGCGCACAGCGGTGGCCCGCTCATCATCTTCTGTGTAAAGGACCAGGCGCGCGGCCGCCGCGAGTCCGTCGCGCAGTGCGCCGGAGATTTCACTTTCACGCAATGCGAACACGCCCGCCCCGGCGCCGCCGGAGTCCGCCTCGAACTGTCGCGTCTGCTCCTGCAGCAGCGAATGCAGCTTCGATTGCAGACCGTCCGCGGCGTCCTTGGACGCGGTGTTCAGAACTACGACATCGACGCCGAATCGCTTCGACCGCCAGTACTCCTGCGCCTTCAGCACATCGTTCACGAGCTCAATTGCGCCTTCGCTGCCGATGCGCACCAGCACGATCGGCCGATCCCCCGAGATGCCGCTGGCCCATAGCACCGGCGCTCCTCCGCTGGCGCGCTCAACCACCGGCGACGGGCCCCGCCAGACGGGATCGGCATAGAGCAAGGGACCTACCAGGCGTTGAAAGGCCTCGGCCTGCTCGCCGTCGATGTGGAGTCGCTCGTGTTCGCTGGAAGCATGCTTCGCCGCGGCGGCCAGCGTGCGTTCGCTCGCGCCTGGTGTGCGCAATGACTTGCAGTGCGTCAGCACGGCCGCGCGCGAGTCAGCCACCACCGTCCAGAAGGCAACGCGCACGCGGGCGCCGGCCGCAACGGTGACACGGCGGCGAATGCTGAAAACGGGATCGAGCACGGTGACGGCGGTGTTCGACAGTGATCCGCCTCGCATCGCAACCGCGTCACGCAGTGTCCGGCACCGGCCGATAAAGTGCGCGCGATCGGTCTCGAAATTCAACGCGCCGGCCTGACCGTCACCGCTCGCGAAATGCGCGGCCCACACGTCGGGATCGTGACGGGCGCGTTTGCGGCGCCTGCCCAGCAGAATCCCGTCGCCATCGGCAACTGCTTCGGTCTGCACGAACATTTTCGAGAAGGCCGGATGCGCCGCGTCGGCTGCAGCCGAGCCGAGCACCAGCTCGGCATACGACGTGACTTCGAGCGTACGGGCGGCAGCCCCGTGATTGACGATCGTCAGCCGGCGCAGCTCGGCATCGATGCTGCTCGCCACGGCGACTTCGAGGGTGGTTTCGAGCGAGCCATCGCGCCGCACGATTTGCGCGCGCGCGTCGGACAAGCTCGCCGAGTATTCATCGGGCGCGCCACCGCACGGCTGCAAGCCGGCCGACCAGACGGCGCCGCTGTCGGCGTCGCGCAGCAGAACGTAACTTCCCCAGTCGTCGCGCGTCGGATCTTCGCGCCAGCGATTGATCGCAAGATCTCGCCAGCGGCTGAAACCCGAGCCGGCGTCGGTCAGCATCACGGTGTAGCGGCCATTGGACAACAGTTGCGCGCGCATAAGACGTTCCGTCACTCGTTGTAATACCGGCGTGCAGCCAATTCCCGTAATCTATCCTCGATCCCGTCAAACTGCCTCTGCGCGCTCATCCGCAACATTTCCGCGCTGCCGGTCTTGTTGACGACTTGCGCATGGCAATTTCGCTCTCAGACGTTGTGAATTGTTTATGAACTGTGGTTAAGACACCATCGACGGATGACGCCCTGCTGGAAGCTCTGCAACGCGCTGCGTTCAGCTACTTTCAGCAAACGGTGAACCCGGCCAATGGACTGATCGCCGATACGTCGCGTGCGAACTCGCCTTGCAGCATCGCGGTGGTGGGGTTCGCGCTTTCGATTTACCCGATTGCGGTTGAGCGAGGCTGGATGGCGCGCGCCGACGCCGTCACATGCACCGTCGCCGCGCTGCGCTTTTTTCACTCCAGCGACCAAAGCGGAAGTCCTGAAGCCACCGGTTACAAAGGCTTCTACTTTCATTTCCTCGACATGCAATCGGGCCAACGGGTGTGGCGCTCGGAGCTGTCGATGATCGACACCGCTCTGTTGATTGCCGGTGTTCTGACGGCCAGGATGTACTTCACCGCCAGCACGCCGCAAGAAACAGAGCTGCGCGAGCTCGCCGATGCGTTGTATCGCCGCATCGATTGGCGCTGGGCGCAAAACG
>JACCSD010000067.1 GCA_013813185.1 Burkholderiaceae bacterium | reverse complement strand
GCATCCACGCAATGTCCTTGTCTGCGGTCGATGCGTTGACGACGACCCGGAAGCAGTCGTCGCGCACGAAATAGACGATCAGATCGTCGATCACGCCGCCGGTGTCGTTCAGCAGGCACGAGTACAGCGCTTTGCCTGGTTGCGTCAGCTTGTCGACATTGTTGGCAATCAACACGCGCAGGAACGCGCGTGCGTCTGCCCCTTCGAGATCGACCGGACGCATGTGCGAGACGTCGAACATGCCGGCGTCGCGCCGTACCGCGTGATGCTCCTCGATCTGCGAGCCGTAGGCGAGCGGCATTTCCCAGCCGCCAAAATCGACCAGCTTCGCGCCGGCGGCAGCGTGCGATTCGTAAAGTGGAGTGCGGTTCAACGCCATGCGGCTCCAAGAGCAAAGAGTCGCGAGCCGACGACGTGTCGGTTCGCGCCCCTCTGTCCTTTTGCCTGAGAGTTCGCAAGTCACCGGGCATACCGGTAGCTCGCTGCACCTTCGGCGCCGCCGATCAATCGGCGGTCTCTCCAGAGTCGCTCGCGCGATGCGGTTCTTGTACCTGAGCGATTACGGGCGTTGCGCCTTCGGCGGTGATTCGAGTGTCGTCACTCGAATCACGCTCTCCCGCGTCGCGCCATGAGCGAAGGCGCAGCGTACCAAACCGGCGATCGGAGCCGCGCGGTTGTCGTGACAGCGGCATGCGTAGCAGGTATGTGCGCTACGCGCTGGCGCGATCCGGCTGCAGCATCACGCGCAACGATTCGAACTCCACCGGCTTGACCAGATAGTCGTCGAAGCCGGCGTCCTGGGCACGACGGCGGTCTTCCGCCTGCCCGTAGCCGGTCACCGCGATCAATCGTGCGGCGTCGACTTCGGGCAACGCGCGCAGCCGGCGCGCGAGCTCGTAGCCGTCGATATCAGGTAGTCCGATATCGAGCAGCATCACGTTCGGGCGCTCATTACGGGCGAGTGCAATCGCAGCGCGAGCGTCGTGGGCCCGGATGACCGAGTGGCCATCGAGTTCGAGCATCATCGCCAGCGATTCGGCCGCGTCGACGTTGTCGTCGACCACCATGATCCGAAGCGAACGAAGGGGGGCGGTCGGCTGCATCACGAGTCCATCCATAGAAGAAACTATCGTCGTATCGGGCAAGCGAGGCAACCCCACGGTAAACCGGCTGCCGCTGCCAACGCCATCGCTCGCGGCTTCGAGCGCGCCGCCGTGCAGATCGACCAGCGTTTTGGCGAGTGACAAGCCGATGCCCAAGCCGCCCTGTGCCCGATCTGGCGTTCGCTGACCCTGGGCAAACAGGTCGAACACCTGCGGCAGCAGTGCAGCGTCGATTCCCTCGCCGCTGTCGACGACGTCGACCTCGACCCGATCGTCGGCGTCGTTGACGATCGTCACGCGGATCGAACCGCCGGGCGGGGTGTATTTCGCCGCGTTATCCAGCAGATTGCAAAACACCTGCGTCAATCGCACGCGGTCTACCTGCACGATCACCGGTGTCTCGGGTAGCTCCACCTGCAAGTTGTGTCGCCGGCTATCGATCAGCGGAATCGCTTGCTCGACGGCCGCCGAGATCACCGAGCGCAGGTCGAGTGCTTCGGTATCGAGCTTTATCAGGCCACGCGTGACCCTGGAGACGTCGAGTAGATCATCGACGAGCGTGTTCATATGCCTGGCTTGGCGCACGATGATCTCGCTGGTTTCACGCACGCGCTCGGGGTCGGTGCTCATCAGCCACAGGACCTCGGCGGCGTTGCGAATCGGCGCCAGCGGATTGCGCAGCTCATGCGCCAGCATCGCCAGGAATTCATCCTTGCGGCGATCTGCCGCGCGCAAGGTCTGCTCGCTTCGGCGCAGTGCCGCCGTTGCTTGTTCGAACTCGGTGACGTCTTCGGTAATTCCGAGCAGTGAAACGATAACGCCGGCGTCGTCGCGCTCGGGCACGATGCGCGTGCGCAGCTCGCGCCCGTTGAGCGACCATGCGGACGACGTGCTCTTGCCGCTCTTCAACGCGCGCCGGCCGGCACGTGTCACCGGATCGCTCAGCGCCGCAGCCACACCGGCCTCGCGTTTCGGCTTGCCAACGAAAGCCCCGGCCGGTATTCCGAGTAACTGCTCGACCTGCGGCGAAACGTACAGAGGGCGCAACTCCAGGTCCAGCCGAAATACGATATCCGGGAGGCTTTCTACCAGCGCCATGAACTGGCGCTCACTCTGTGCCAAGACACGGGTGGCGCGCACGCGCGGTGTGTCTTCCTGACATGCGCAGAAAACACCCGCCACAGCGCCCCTGTCATCAACAGCCGGACTGTACGAAAACGTGAAGTATCTTTCCTCCAGATATCCATTGCGCTCCATGCGCAGCGGCACGCTCTCGTTCCAGGTGGCTTCGCCGGTGTTCAGCACGATGTCGACCTGGGGTCCAAGCACCGGCCAGATCTCGTACCAGATCTGCGCTGCGTTGCCTCCGAGCGCATCAGGATGGCGAGCACCGAGAATCGGCGCGTAAGCGTCGTTGTAAAAATTGGTCAACGCGCTGCCCCACCACAAGAACATCGGGTAGCGCGATGCCAGACACAAACTTAACGAGGTTTTCAGGCTTGATGGCCAGCGCGCCATCCTGCCCACCGGCGTCGCCGCCCAGTCATATGCGGCGATGCGCTCGCCCATTTCGCCGACCAGTCGCAGGCCCCGCGGAATGTGAGCGCGGCGTGTTGGCATGGCGCTACGTTGTTGGCTGTGCGTTGGGTCCGACGCAGTCCAAAAAGTACGCCCCCGCATCGTTCTTGGCCAGCCCGTGTATGTCCGTGCCGAAACCCGGATAGCGGGCGTTCAGGTCGCGTGCGAACTGCAGGTAGCGAACGATCGTCGCATTGATGCGCTCGCCCGGAATCAGCAGCGGAATGCCCGGCGGGTACGGCGTCAGCAGCACCGCGGTCACGCGCCCCTCTAGCGCGTCGATCGGCACGCGATCGATCGCACTGTGCGCCATCTGTGCGTAGGCGTCGGTCGGTTTCATCACCGGCTCCATTTCCGACAGGTACATCTCAGTCGTCAGGCGCGCGATGTCGCTCATACGATAGACCTCGTGCACCGCGTCACACAGCTCACGCAGCCTCATCTTTTCGTACTGCGGAAAGGCCTTCAGAAACTCGGGCATCACCCGCCACAGGGGCTGGTTCGTGTCGTAATCGTCCTTGAACTGCTGCAACTCGGTGACCATCGTGTTCCACCGGCCCTTGGTAATGCCGATCGTGAACATGATGAAGAACGAATACAGACCGGTCTTCTCCACAATGATTCCGTGCTCGGCCAGATACTTGGTGACGATCGCAGCCGGAATACCCGGATCGACGAACGAGCCGTCGAGGTTGAGACCCGGCGTAATCACCGTCGCCTTGATGGGATCGAGCATGTTGAAACCCGGCGCCACGTCGCCGAAGCCGTGCCAGTCGTCGCCGGATTTCAGGATCCAATCGTCACGCGTGCCGATGCCCTCTGCCGCCAGATGCTTCGGCCCCCATACCTTGAACCACCACGAATCTCCGTATTCGAGATCGACCTTGCGCATTGCGCGCCGGAAGTCGAGCGCTTCGGTAATCGATTCCTCGACCAGCGCGGTGCCGCCGGGCGGCTCCATCATGGCCGCGGCTACGTCGCACGAAGCGATGATCGCGTACTGCGGCGACGTCGACGTGTGCATCAGGAACGCTTCGTTGAACATGTAGCGATCGAGGCTCTCGTTCTTCGAGTTACGAATCAGGATCTGCGATGCCTGCGACAGCCCGGCCAGCATCTTGTGCGTCGATTGTGTCGAGAAGATCATCGAGTCCTTGTTGCGCCTGCGCGTCGATTCGACGCCGGACGCTGTGACGCCGCCGATCGCGTGCATGTCGCGATAAAAATCGTGGAAAGCCGCATGCGGCAGCCACGCCTCGTCGAAGTGCAGCGTATCGATCTTGCCGTCCAACTGTTCGTTGATCATCTCGACGTTGTAGAGAATGCCGTCGTAGGTGCTTTGCGTCAGCGTAAGCACGCGCGGTTTGGCGAGATCATTGCCGCCCTTGCCGTTCTTCAGAAGCGGATGGCGTTTGATTTTCTTCGCGATCGACTTCCACTTGAACTCCTCGAGCGGAATCGGGCCGATGATCCCGTAATGATTGCGCGTCGGCGTCAAAAACAGCGGGATCGCGCCGGTCATCGTGATCGCGTGCAGCACCGACTTGTGGCAATTGCGGTCGACCACCACGACGTCGTTCGGCGCGACGACGTAGTGCCACACGATCTTGTTCGAGGTCGACGTTCCGTTGGTGACGAAGAACAGATGATCGGCGCCGAAAATGCGCGCAGCGTTGCGTTCGCTCGCCGCTACCGGGCCGGTGTGGTCGAGTAGCTGCCCCAATTCGTCGACCGAGTTGCAGACGTCGGCCCGCAGCATGTTCTCGCCGAAAAACTGGTGAAACATGCGGCCGACCGGGCTTTTCAGAAACGCGACGCCGCCCGAGTGGCCTGGGCAGTGCCACGAATAAGAGCCATCCTGCGCGTAGTGTGTCAATGCCCGGAAAAACGGCGGCGCGAGCGCGTCCAGATACACCCGCGCCTCGCGAATGATGTAGCGGGCGACGAATTCCGGCGTGTCTTCAAACATGTGAATGAAGCCATGCAGCTCGCGCAACAGATCGTTCGGCATGTAGTGCGTGGTACGCGTCTCGCCGTACAGGAAAATCGGGATGTCCGCATTTCTTCTTCTAATTTCGCGCACGAACGCGGCCAGTTTTGCGATCGTTTCTTCGTTGGCATGGCCTTCGGCGAGCTCCTCGTCGTCGACCGACAGAATGAACGCCGATGCGTGGCTCTGCTGCTGCGCGAAGCTCGAGACGTCGCTGAACGTCGTGACGCCGAGTATTTCGACGCCTTCGGCCTCGATCGCCTTGGCCAGCGCGCGAATGCCAAGACCGCTGGCATTCTCGGAACGAAAATCCTCGTCGATGATGACGATCGGGAAGCGAAATCGCATGGGCGGGAGGCTAGTGCTGCCGGCGGGAGGACCGCGGATTATCCGCGCAGGCTCGATTCGGCAGCAAGCGGGTGCAATTTGGCACTGTACCTGCCTCCTGTTACAGGGTGTTACAGCGCGGTGAGCGCGCGCGAGTTACGGTGCGTCAACAGGGCGAACCTTTGCACGTTAGGTGACTCACACGGACACTGGCCGGAGATCCTATGCAACGATTCCTGATGCTTTTCGCGGTACTACTTGTTGCCGGATGTGCAACGGCGTCCGCGCAATCGCAATCGGGCGATAGCCCTCCGCTGATCGCAGGGCGCGTTTCGATCGCCGAAGGCGACGTGCAGATCTGGCGCGCCGAAGAAGACGCCGACGGCGCTTGGGACCTGGCGCAGATCAACGATGTGGTCACGGTCGGCACCGGTCTTTATACCGGCTCGAATGGCCGCACCGAATTCAGAGTCGGCCCCAATTCTTATCGACTGTCCGCCGGTAGCCGCGGTGGTTTTAATCAACTCGATTACGGCGGCGCCGTATTCAATCTCGAGAACGGTTCACTCAACGTTGCGCTCGCGCGGCCGCAGGAAGGCGAGGCTGTCTCAGTCACGGTCGATGGAGTTCGGTTTGAGCTGGCTGCACCCGGCCGCTATCGAATCGATGCCGCGGGCAACGGCGGCCAAGCGCGCGTGACCGTGTTCAGCGGCCAGGGCAGCGTGCTCACCGGAGCCAACGCGATCACCGTGGCAAGCGGGCAAGCTTTGGTTCTGGGGCCCGGTTTATCGAGCATCAACTACGAGCGGGCAACGGCGACCTCACTCGACCAGTGGGCGCTCGCACGCGACGACCGTTATCGCAACGTTCAATCGGCGCGTTACGTATCGCCGTACATGACCGGCTATGAAGAGCTCGATTTTTATGGCGACTGGAGCCCGGACGCTACCTACGGCAATGTCTGGTTCCCGCGCGTCGTCGAGGCTGGTTGGGCGCCGTATCGCTCGGGCCAATGGCGCTGGGTAAGGCCGTGGGGATGGACGTGGGTCGATCACGCGCCGTGGGGCTACGCGCCGTTTCACTACGGGCGCTGGGTCACGATCGGCGACCGCTGGGGCTGGTGGCCCGGTGGGCATCATGTGCGCCCCGTCTGGGCACCCGCGCTGGTTGGGTTCGTCGGTGGCAGCAACCTCAGCGTGTCGGTCGGTTTCGGTGGCCCGGTGGTCGGCTGGTATCCCCTCGCACCGTGGCACCGCTACAACCCGCACTATCGGCACAACCCGCGGTACGTGACGATCATCAATCAGACGATCATCAACAATCCGCCGCGCGGCGCGCCGCCCCATCGCAATCACGAAGGCGCGACGATGGTGCCCGGGCCGCGTTTCCGCGACCCGGTGATGAAGGTTGCGCTGCCCGTCAGATCCGATCTGGCTGAGCTGCGACCCACCGCGCCGCCGCCGAAGAACATCGCGCTGGTTCGCAGCGTTGCGCAAGACGATATGGTCCGCCGACCGAACCAGGCCCAACCGTCGCCGCAAGCGCCGGCATCCGCATCGATAGGGCGTACCTTGCCGACGCCGTCAATGGCGACTGCGCCGGCGCCCAAGGTGCCGGTGGCGACGCGCGTCACGCCACCGATGGTGGCCGAGCCGATTCCGAATCGAGGTGTAATCGCACAACCGCCGTTGCCCGGCAACGATCCGGCGCCGCTGGCACAACCGCCGAAATTCAATCGCGTTCCGCCGACTTCAATACAGACGCCGCAACCAACACCGAGAGTCACGCCTGACATCGCGCGTCCGCAGCCGCGTGCCCGCATGCCGCAGGAGCTTCTGCCACAAGCCCAGCAGGATCCGCGAGCGGGGCCTGCAGAACCCGCGCATTTCCCGCCTGGCACGCCGCCAACAATCGGGCAGCCGAAGGCACCGGCAATGCAAGCTGCGCCACCTGCACCGCAGCCCGTTGCGCGAGTTGCGCCACTGCCCGCACCTCAACCCTCGGCACGAGTTGCGCCGCCGCCCGCAGCAGCGCCACCCGCTGCTCTGGCTGCACCACCGCCCGCAACACCGCAGCCCGCGCCGCGCGCGGAACTCGCGCCTCGACCGAACCAGCAAGGCGGGCGCGAGCTATCGCGATCGAAGCAACTTCAATAACGTTCGATTAGGCAGCCCGCGATGGGAGTCTCGCGTGGCTCGCGGCTTCATCAGAGCCAGCCCGCCCTGCGAAAGCGCCAAGCGAGGACGCCGGCGGTCACCGCCATCAACGCGAGTGCCGCCGGATATCCCCATCGTTCGTTCAATTCCGGCATGAACTCGAAGTTCATACCCCAAATGCCGGCGAGCGCAGTCACCGCCGCGAAGATCGCAGCCCAGGCGGCGAGCCGCTTCGAAATATTGGTTTGTTCGATCGTCACCATCGATAGATTGACGGTCATCGCAGTGCCGATCGAGTCACGCAAGCTCACCAAGGCCTGCATCGCGCGATACATGTACTCGTAGACATCGCGGAAGTAGTCATTCATGCCGGCAACGACGCGCGGAACGCGGCCCCCGTGCAACTTACTCGCGGCGTCGTACAGGGGGGCTACCGCGTGCCGCACTTCGGTGACGCGCTGCTTCAACGCGTAGAGCCGTTGCAGAGTCTCGCGCTGCGCACCGCGCTCAAAAATCAGCGGCTCGATCTCCTCGAACTCGTCCTCCATGGCATCGATCGCGGGAAAATAGCGGTCGACGACCGTTTCAAGCAACGCGTAAAAAACGATACCCGGACCCTGCTCGAGCAGCTCGGGCTCGCGCTCCAGGCGCTCTCGTACGCCGAGTAGGCTTTTTTCGCTGTGCGTGCGAATCGAAAGCACAAAGCGCGGCCCGACAAACACATCGAGCTCGCCTACTTTGAGCGCTCCATCGACGTATTCGACCAGCTTTAAGACCGCGAACAGCAAGTCGTCGTCGTACTCGGCGATGATTGGACGCTGCGATACGCGGCGCGCTTCTTCGATCACTTCATCTGGAAGCCCGAACGCTGCTTGCGCGCGCGTTGTCTCGTCGGCATCGGGATCGCGTAGCGCGACCCAGACAAAGCCCGTGTGCTGGTCGAGCCAGTCGCGCACTTCCGACAACTGAAGGTCGCATAGCCGGCGACCCTTTTCATACGCGACACAGTTGAC
>JACCSD010000028.1 GCA_013813185.1 Burkholderiaceae bacterium | reverse complement strand
GCGCTGACAGCTTGGCAAACGCGGTCATGTCGACGCCCCCATGTTCCTGCACCGACTCGCGCGCGCGCTTACGCAGCTTGTCGAGCGACCAGCCGGCGCGCGCAATGCCGATGATCGGCATCTCCAGCTCGCCGTGCCGGATCATCGCCTGCAGCGCCGGAAAAATCTTCTTATAGGCGAGATCGCCCGTTGCTCCGAAGAAAACGAAGGCATCCGAGTTCTGATGGGTCATATCAACCAGTCAATGCGGGGGCTTTGGCAATCCGTTTCATTGTGCATTGTCGCTCGGCGAGGGTCTGCGGGGCCTGGTACTGCTTGGCGCCATCACATCGCTACCCGAGCTTGCAGTCGCGGTGACGGCCTGCGCGTCGGGCACGCCGATGCTCGCATTCACGACGTTCTCGGAAGCGCCTCGATCAATCTGTGCGCTACTTGCGATCGCACTGACCGGCTGCTTCATCATTGGCATGATCGAACGGCGTGGCAAGACAATCCTGCGCATGGACTACGACTCGCTGGCAGTGCATTTGTGCTACCGCGCAGGAGTTGTTGTGCTGTATCAACTACGATGATAGGCACGTGAGAAGTGCAGGCTCGTTGGAATGCGACTTACTCCGCGCCGCCGGGACGCTACGGCCATCGAAGTAGCGTAGTCAAGAGATGGACTGAGGCCACATCGGACAAGCCCGAAAACAGGCTGAAGCGTATCGACCGGGCGATCTGGACGCCCCATCTCGCGCCTTTGCCCGTGTGGAAGAAGCGCGTGATGCGCACCGCGCGGCTCGCGATCGTTCTGTTCCGCGACATCACGCAAGGCCAGCTCACGTTGTGGACAATGAGCCTCGTCTACACGACGCTGCTTTCAATAGTCCCGCTGCTGGCGCTGAGCTTCTCGGTGCTCAAGGCCTTTGGCGTTCACAACCAGGTCGAGCCGCTGTTGGAGAATCTGCTCGCGCCGCTGGGTGAAGACGGCCAAGAAATCACCAGCCGGCTGATCGGCTTCATCGAGAACATGAATGTCGGCGTACTAGGTGCGGTTGGCCTCGGGCTATTGATCTACACGGTCATCTCGCTAGTGCAGAAGATCGAGGAGTCATTCAACGCAATCTGGCACGTCACGCAGTTGCGCAGCCTGGGCGACCGGTTCAGTCGCTACCTCAGTGTCCTGCTGGTTGGTCCGATTCTGGTTTTCGCGGCGCTAGGCATCACCACGATGGTCGTAAGAACGGAAACCGTGCAGACCATCCTCGCCATCGAGCCGTTCGGCGGCCTTGTTCTTGGAATCGGGAAGCTCGCGCCTTACGCGCTGGTGATTGGCGCATTCACCTTCTTTTACATTTTCGTTCCGAACACGCGCGTGCGCTTCGCTCCGGCGTTCGTTGCAGGCATCGTTGGCGGCATCCTATGGCAGTCGGCGGGCTGGGGGTTCGCCGTATTTGTGGCGTCCTCGACGCGATACGCGGCGATCTACGCGAGCTTCGCGGTGTTCGTTCTGTTTCTGATTTGGCTGTACGTGAGCTGGTTAGTTCTGCTGATCGGGGCGGCAATCTCGTTCTATCTGCAGAACCCCGATTATCTTTACGCCATGCCTGGCGAGCCGCGACTCAGCAATCGGATGCGTGAGCGGCTTGGGTTGGTTGTCATGCATCTGATTGGATCGCACTTCGTGCACGGACGGCCGCCTTGGACGCTGCATCAGCTTACGCAGCGTCTGGCGATTCCAATGCACTCTGTCAGCGCAGTGCTCGATGCGCTTGTGCGCGACGGCCTCGTCACTCTTAGTAATGACGACCCACCGTGCTATCTGCCTGCGCGGGAGCTTTCGCAAATATCGATCGCGAATCTGCTTGCGAGCATGCGCAAGGCGGGCGAAGACGGCTTTCTGAATCCACACTCACTTCCACTCTCGGACGCCGTGGAGAAAGTCGTGATGCGCATTGAACGTGCGATCCCCGCGTCGGTTGAAGGTCTTAGCGTGAGAGCGATGATCGATGAGACTAACCGGACCGGCGGGTGGCAACCAGCGATAGACCGGCCCCGAGTCACGTAAGCGCGCCGTATACGTCTACTTCTATCGGGCATCGGAATGGTCGTGCCGCTTTGGGAATGAGGTGGCCATCAGCGTAGCGGTGAAACCAGCGGCGGCCCTTCAGCTTGCGCTCCAGGCCGTCCTCGACCTCGGTCAAGCGCAAAGCGCTACCGACGATTGCACGTGGCATTCACACGCGTCGCACGCGTTCCTCGTTCATAAGCGCCTTTTGCCGTCGCGCTGATTCAACTTACACTGACTAGACGAAGTTAACCCTTTGCTTTTACGAAGACTGCGAATCAGCTTTTGCGTAATCCGACACTGCAGCAACTGCTGGGCATCGAGCTACCGATCATCCAAGCGCCGATGGCAGGTGTGCAAGGCAGCGCACTCGCCATCGCGGTCTCGAACGCGGGCGGCCTCGGGTCGTTGCCTTGCGCGATGCTGGGTCCGGACGCCATACGCAATGAACTGACAGCGATCAAGGCGCAAACCGACCGGCCGTTTAACGTGAATTTCTTCTGCCACGTGCCGCCGCCGGCGAACGCGGAGCGCGAGGCGTTTTGGCGAGCCTCACTGTCGCCGTACTACGCAGAGTTTGGAATCGATGCGAAAACGATTCCGACGGGTCCCGGGCGCATGCCTTTCACAGCGGAAACCGCACAGGTGCTCAGCGAATTCAAGCCGGCCGTGGTGAGTTTTCATTTCGGCTTGCCCTCTGCCGAGTTGCTGGCCCGCTTGAGAAGCTGGGGCGCGAAGGTACTGTCTTCGGCAACCACCGTCGAGGAAGCTCGTTGGCTTGAAGCGCATGGCGTCGATGCGATCATCGCGCAGGGTCTCGAGGCGGGCGGGCATCGGGGAATGTTCCTGTCGGATGACTTGACTACACAAGTCAGTACGTTCGCTTTGCTGCCGCAGATCCTGCGGGAAGTGAGGCGGCCGGTCATCGCCGCCGGTGGAATTGCTGACCCCAAAGGTGTCGCGGCTGCAATAAAGCTCGGTGCGGCCGGTGTGCAGATCGGAACAGCCTATCTGCTCTGCCCTGAGGCCACGACAAACCCGGTGCATCGTGCGGCGCTGAAAAGCGACGCCGCGCGCCATACGGCATTGACGAATCTTTTCACCGGCCGCCTTGCCCGTGGAATTGTGAACCGCGTGATGAAGGAGCTGGGGCCGATCAGTCCCGCCGTACCCGCTTTTCCGCTCGCGATTGGCGGCATTGCGCCGTTGCGCGCCAGAGCCGAAAGCCAGGGCAGCGGAGACTTCTCGCCGTTGTGGGCAGGCCAGAATGTAAGCGGCTGCAAAGATATACCCGCCGCTGAACTAACACGACAACTAGCTGCGGAACTCCATTGATGACCGTTTTCAATTTCAGCGCCGGACCCGCGGTGCTCCCGAAAGAAGTCCTGCAGCGCGCGGCAGCGGAAATGCTCGACTGGCACGGCAGCGGCATGTCGGTGATGGAGATGAGCCACCGCGGCAGCGAGTTCATCTCGATCGCGGATAAGGCCGAGGCCGACCTGCGCACGCTGATGTCGATTGGCGACGACTATGAAGTGCTTTTCCTGCAGGGCGGCGCGATTGGCGAAAACGCGATCGTGCCGATGAACCTGCTTGGCGATTGCAAAACGATCGACTTCGTCAACACCGGCGAATGGTCCAAGAGGTCGATCAAGGAAGCGAAGAAATACGCGCAAGTCAACATCGCGGCGTCGAGTGAAGACAAGAGCTTCATGTACGTGCCAGAGCGCGCGAGCTGGAAGCTGTCCCCCGACGCCGCATACGTGCACGTGTGCACCAACGAAACGATCGGCGGCGTCGAGTATCAATGGACGCCCGACGTCGGCGCGGTGCCGCTGGTGGCGGATATGTCGTCGCACATCCTGTCGCGCCTGGTCGATGTATCGAAGTACGGCGTGATCTACGGCGGCGCGCAGAAGAATGTCGGCCCGGCAGGATTGACTTTGGTGATTGTGCGCAAGGACCTGCTCGATCGCGCGCTCGCGATCACGCCGTCGGCCTTCCACTGGAAGGAGCAGGCGGAAAGCGATTCGATGCTGAACACGCCGCCGACGTACGCCATTTACATCGCGGGGATGGTGTTCGAGTGGCTGCTCGCGCAAGGCGGGCTGGCCGCGATCGAAAAGAAGAACATCGCCAAGGCAAAGCTGCTGTACGACGCGCTCGATGCGAGCCAGCTCTACTACAACCCGGTACGCAAGGAAGACCGCTCGCGCATGAACGTTCCATTCAAGCTGCGCGATGAATCGCTCGACGGCGCGTTCCTGAAAGGCGCGCAACAGCGCGGCCTGCTGCAGTTGAAGGGGCACCGCTCGGTCGGCGGCATGCGCGCGTCGATTTACAACGCGATGCCGATCGAAGGCGTGCAGGCATTGGTCGACTATCTGCGAGAGTTCGAACGGAATCCGGCGAAATGAAGAAGTTTCAAATTCTCACTCTGAACAATATCTCGCACCAGGCACTGCTGCGATTTACGCCCGACCGCTACGCCGTCGGCAAGCACGTCGAGCATCCCGACGCGATCCTGGTGCGCTCGCACGACATGCACGCGCTGACGATCCCTACGACCGTCAAAGCGATCGGACGCGCCGGCACCGGCACCAACAACATTCCGGTGGCCGTGATGTCCGACCGCGGCGTGCCGGTGTTCAACGCACCCGGCGCCAACGCGAATGCAGTCAGAGAACTCGTGCTCGCCGCGCTGCTGATCGGAGCGCGCAACCTGGTGCCGGCGCTGCAGTTTGTCGGC
>JACCSD010000371.1 GCA_013813185.1 Burkholderiaceae bacterium | reverse complement strand
TCGCGAAATCGCTCGGCGTTCTTCAGCTGCTTGCGAGGTGATGGCGGGTGAGGCGGGAGGGCCTCGTCGGTATCGAGAGTTTGCATGGGGTGAAGTCTATGGCCGGCGCGGCACGAAGTTCGTCGCGCCTTAACGCATGCGCGGTAATCTGCGCGAGTGGACGCAAGCAGCTAATGCGCCTGAATTCTGACTTTCTCGTTGGTTCTATCGGTAGCTCTATATGACACTTCGACTCCGCGGCGTGATCGCCGCCGCTGCAACGCCGCTGAACGCAGACTTCAGTATCGATACCGAGCGGTTGATCGAGCATTGCCGCGCGCTGCTCGCCGAGGGCTGCGACGGTATCAACCTGCTCGGTACCACCGGCGAAGCGACTTCGTTCCCGGCCGAGCAGCGGATCGCCGCGATGCAGGCGGTGGCGCGCTCGGGTCTGCCGATGTCTCAGTTCATGGCGGGCACCGGCGCCGCCTCGCTGGCCGACGCAGTGCGCATCACGCGCGCGGCGCGCGATCTCGACTTCACCGGGGCACTTGTGCTGCCGCCGTTCTATTACAAGCCGGTGGACGACCAGGGCCTGCTCGCGTATTTCGACGAATTGATCAACCGAGTTGGCGCCGATCTGCGCCTGTACCTCTATAACTTCCCACAGTTGTCGGGCGTTCCATACTCGCTGGAATTTGTGCAGGCACTGAAGAGGAAGTATCCGCGGCAGTTGCTCGGCCTGAAGGACAGCTCCGGCGACACGGCCTACGCGATCGCGATGGCCGCCGGTGTGGCCGACTTCGACGTCTTTCCGAGTGCCGAAGGCACATTGAACGACGCGGACCGCTACCGCTGGGCTGGCTGCATCTCGGCAACGGTCAACATCACCGTGCGCGCTGCCGCTGCCGGCTGGAAAGCGCGCGGTACTGCGGAAGGCGAGCGTGCGGTGGCGTCGGCTGCGGCACAGCGCGCGATTCTCGCGCGCTCACCGGTGATTGCCGCCGTCAAGCAGGCACTCGCGGTGAAGTATCAACGGCCCGAGTGGGCGCGCGTGGTGCCGCCGTTGCATTCGCTGACGGCGGAACAGGCGGAGGCGCAAGCGCGCGACCTCGCGTCGAGCGGAATCTAGAAAACAACTTGCGTTAGCGCCCGCCTGAAACGTCGATCACGGCACCATGCACGTACGATGAAGCGCCCGAGCAAAGCCACAGCGCGACTTCGGCTACCTCGAAGACCGAACCCGAGCGGCCGAGCGGCACGGCGGCCTTGGCCAGCCGCTCCATCTGCTCCAGCCCGCCGTGCACGTTATGAATCTCGGTGGCGATCAACCCGGGCCGCATCGCGTTGACGCGAATTCCCTGCGTGCCCACCTCTTTCGCGAGCGCCAGCGTGAACGAGTCGATCGCGCCCTTGCTCGCCGCGTACGCCGCGCCGCCGCTGAGCCCGCCAGTGCGTGCCGCGACCGATGACATATTGACGATCGCGCCGCCGCGTCCGCCATTTTTGGTCGACATGCGCCGCACGGCTTCACGCGCGCAATAAAACTGGCTGAAGACGTTGGCGAGAAACACTTCGTTCAATTGCGCGAAGTCGGATTCGGTGACGTCGAATTTGCTGAGCATGCCGGCGTTGTTGATCAAAGCATCGAGCGGGCCCCACTCGGCATCCAGGCGTTCGAACATCTTTGCCACCTGTGCGGAATCGCCCGCGTCGCCTTGCAGCGCAATCGCATCGCTGCCGTTGGCCTTGATTTCCGCGACCACTTCGCGCGCCGGTTGCTCGCTGCGGTGATAGTTGACGCCGACTTTGTAGCCTGAGCGGCCGGCCATCTTTGCGATCTCGGCCCCTATGCCGCGGCTGGCACCGGTGACAAGCATGATCGGCTGCTTCATTCGGGTGGGTCCTCCACAGGTCTCACTGCGCGAGTTTGGACGTGGCTTTCAGTTAAGTAAACCGCAGGTCGGCTGCCGCGGCTGAAGCGATGGGGCAATCGCCCCGCCGGTGCCGCGAGAAATGACCTACACAACCGCCACCTCAGGCAAACGGACCGCATGTAACGAACATCTGATCGGCTGGGTCCGAACAGCCCGGGTTACACCCACCAAATTCCGCCGTTGCAGCACGGCGACCTTTGGCAACATGGGACGCTGGTAGAAACAAGCAGGGCCGTGAAGTGAATTTCCAGAATTTCGAAACCGTGCAGGCGCCGATGCGCAAGGCGCCACCCGCGCCACCGCCGGCAGCTCTGCGCTTTAGCCACACCGATCTGTTCGGCGAGAAAGTGAAGTGGCTGCCGCCGTACCGGCTGGCGCCGTCGTTTGCGAGCGCGGATGGCCAGAGCATCATTTACCGGCGGCGTTCACAGGTCGTGCTGGTCGGTGAAGGCGGCGAAACGCACGCCGCGCAGGCCACGTCGTTTGCGTTGGGTTCCGGCGAGACCCGCGTGCGGATCGATGCGCACGGTTACGCTCGCATCGAACGCCCTCGGCGCTCGAGTCAGGCGATCGATCCCGTCTCCAACGTGGTCGACGGTGCGGCCGACATGGAGCGCGAAGCCGCACTCACGGTGTGCGCGCACTTGAACGAGCACGTCGAATCGCTCGCATTTCCGCATCGCTGGACACCATCACCTGACCACATGCTGTTGCCGGTGGCGGCGCGCGCGTTTACCGAACCGAAGCCCAGACCGCCGAAGGCATCAATATCCAAGGACCCGCGCGTAAAGGCCGCGGCCGATCCGCAGGAGCTCAACGATTATCTGGATGTGCGTGCCGACTGGCTCGCACGCCGGCTCGCGTGGGATGCCGCGCAGCGCTCGATCTATGAGTTGAAAGAGAAGGCCGAAAGCGGCAACCTCGACGCGATGCGAGAGTATCTGAGGAAGTGCCTGCACGACGTACTCTGGCCATTGCCGACGATCATCAGCTACGAGTTCAACGGCCAGGACGAAGCCAG
>JACCSD010000370.1 GCA_013813185.1 Burkholderiaceae bacterium | reverse complement strand
TGAACGAGCAGGTCAAGGCGATCCAGAAGGAGCTCGGCGAAGGCGAAGAGGGCGCCGATCTGGAAGAGCTTGAAAAGAAAATCAAGGCGGCGCGCATGCCGAAGGCCGCGCGCGACAAGGCGACTTCGGAGTTGAAGAAGCTGAAGCTGATGTCGCCGATGTCGGCCGAAGCGACCGTCGTCCGCAATTACCTTGACACGCTGGTCGGGTTGCCGTGGAAGAAGCGCAGCCGCATCAATAACGATCTGGGCAATGCCGAGAAGGTGTTGAACGACGATCACTACGGTCTCGAGAAGGTCAAGGACCGCATTCTCGAATACCTTGCCGTGCAGCAAAGGGTCGACAAGCTGAAGGCGCCGATTCTGTGTCTGGTCGGGCCTCCGGGCGTCGGCAAGACGTCGCTCGGGCAGTCGGTTGCGCGTGCGACCAACCGCAAGTTCATTCGGATGGCGCTCGGTGGCGTGCGCGATGAAGCCGAGATCCGCGGGCATCGCCGTACCTACATCGGCTCGATGCCGGGCAAGATACTGCAGAGCCTGGGCAAGTCCGGCGTGCGTAATCCGTTGTTCTTGCTCGACGAAGTCGACAAGATGGGCATGGATTTTCGCGGTGACCCGGCGTCTGCGCTGCTCGAAGTGCTCGACCCCGAACAGAACCACACGTTCCAGGATCACTACGTCGAGGTCGATTTCGACCTCTCGGACGTGATGTTCGTTGCCACCAGCAATACGATGAACATTCCGCCGGCGCTGCTCGACCGGATGGAAGTCATCCGCTTGTCGGGCTACACCGAGGAAGAAAAGGTGCACATCGCTTTGCAGCACTTGCTGCCGAAGCAGATGAAGACCAACGGCCTGAAGACCGGCGAGCTGTCGATCGCCGAAAGTGCGATCCGCGACATCATTCGCTATTACACACGCGAGGCCGGCGTTCGCTCGCTCGAGCGCGAGATCAGCAAGATCTGCCGCAAGGTCGTCAAGCAGCTGTTGCTGAAGAAACAGGACAAGCGCGTGCAGGTGACGGCGCGTAATTTGGACAAATTCCTCGGCGTGCGGCGCTACATGTTCGGCGTCGCTGAAAAGGAAAACCAGGTCGGGCAGGTCACCGGTCTGGCGTGGACCGAAGTCGGCGGCGATCTGCTGACGATCGAGGTGGCGACGATGCCCGGCAAGGCCAACATCCATCGCACGGGCTCGCTGGGCGACGTGATGAAGGAATCGGTCGAAGCGGCGCGCTCGGTGATGCGCGCGCGCTCGCGCCGACTGGGGATCCGCGACGAGGTGTTCGAGAAGACCGACATCCACGTGCACTTTCCGGAGGGCGCCACGCCTAAAGACGGTCCATCGGCCGGAATCGCGATCACGACCGCTCTGATTTCGGCGGTCAGCGGGATTCCGGTGCGCGCCGACGTTGCGATGACCGGAGAGATCACGCTGCGTGGCGAGGTGCTCGCGATCGGCGGGTTGAAGGAAAAACTGCTGGCAGCGCATCGCGGCGGTATCAAGACGGTGCTGATACCAGAGGAAAACGTCAAGGATCTCGCGGAGATTCCGGACAATGTCAAGAATCGACTTGAGATCATTCCCGTCAAGTGGATCGACAAGGTGCTCGAAGTTGCACTCGAGCGCCGGCCGGTTCCGCTGACCGACGACGAGATCGCCGCGGCGCCGGTCAAGCCGCCGGAGCCGCCTGTCGTCGGCGAGGTGGTCAAGCACTAACAAGTCAGGGAAGCCGGCGCGCTTGCAGCGCGCCGGCAACTGATTCCTTCGCTTCCTCGTAATTCTTTTGCTTCTTCTTGACACTCGTACACCGTCGCGGTTGAATAGCCGTTCAAAATCTTCAACCAATTTCCGCGCGCGCAGCAGATAACAAAAGCCGAGAACAAATGCAATATGCAGTGCCGCGCGCGCCGTCCGCACAGCGACACAGAATACGGGGGTACATAAGTGAATAAGACCGAATTGATCGACCACATCGCCAAGCAAGCAGACATTTCCAAGGCAGCGGCGGGTCGGGCCCTTGAGGCAATTGTTGCGGGCATCCGCGGCAGCTTGAAGCGAGGCAACTCGGTGACGTTGGTCGGATTCGGAACCTTTATTGTCAGCAAGCGCGCCGCGCGTACCGGTCGTAATCCGCGCACCAACGAAGAGATCAGGATCAAGGCAGCGAAAGTCCCGAAGTTCCGCCCGGGCAAAGCGCTCAAAGATTCGCTAAACTGACGCGCTTCCGAAGTTGATTGCTGAGCGATCGCGTGGCAGGCGATACAAGCCACCGCAGGGGTGCTTAGCTCAGTTGGTAGAGCGGCGCCCTTACAAGGCGTAGGTCGGGGGTTCGAGACCCTCAGCACCCACCACTATTGGCAACGGAACCCGACATCAGGAGTGGTAGTTCAGTCGGTTAGAATACCGGCCTGTCACGCCGGGGGTCGCGGGTTCGAGTCCCGTCCACTCCGCCACACAACGAAGAAAGGCGAACGCAACTTCGCCTTTTTGCTTTGGTAGATCACTTTAGGACACGTTGCCATGTTTGAATTCGTCCGGTCGCATAAAAGCTGGATGATGCTGTTTATCCTCGTATTGATCTTGCCCTCGTTCGTTTTCTTCGGCATCCAGGGCTACAACAATTACGTCGATCCGGACGGAGCGCTGGCGACAGTCGACGGTGCGCCGGTTACGCAGCAGGAGTACGACGTTGCGCTGCGCGACCGGGTTGAGCGCCTGCGGCAAGG
>JACCSD010000258.1 GCA_013813185.1 Burkholderiaceae bacterium | reverse complement strand
GGTGCCACCGATCTAGCCAGCCGGCTGCAAGAGCTCGATGCAGGAGCGGATCCTGACGGACGCTTTCGCGTCGGCGAGTTCTTCTGTTTCGACAACACGTGGCGGCCCGCGCTGCGCTCGCTGGTCGAACGCGCTCGCGTCGTGCTGATGGATTTGCGTGGATTCACCAAGGCTAACGCGGGCTGCGTCTTTGAACTCGAACAGTTGAAAGCCCTGGGCGCGGTTGGCCGTTGCGTGTTTGTCATGGACTCGACTACTGACCGCGCGCTGGTGGAGACCAGCCTCGCTCTCACATCCGGCGCACCGGAGCAGCCAACTTGGGTCACGATGAAGCGCGAGGCGGCTGCAATGCCGGAGCTGTGGCGCGAGCTGACGCAGCGAGGTGGCGTGCCAATCGCAGCAGCTGCCGCATAGCAACTCCGATTCCGCTTCCGACCGATGTCCGCGCTTTAGCCCGCGTACCGAACATCGGGATCGTAAGTGTCACCCCAGCGCCTTCACCGAGTTGTCGAGCTTGAGGTAGGTCTTGTAGAGCAGCGTGCGGCAACTGCCAGGAAAAAGTTCGGCCTGGTGTGATTCAAACACGGCAGGCCGACTCAAGAGATTGATGCAATCTAGTTCTTGGCTGCCTCGCTTGACTTCTTTGCCACAAGCACTTTCTCGGCATGACGACCAGCATCGGCAATTAATTGCTCCTGAGCGGGTGTCGCGACGGGGACATCGCCTTCACCGAAGCTCAGAAGTCCGAGGCGCGCAGCTTCGCGCAATTCGGCCTTCACCTGCGCGCGGCTTTTGGTGAACGCGGCGCTTTCCGGCACTGCAGGCACCGGATAGGCACCGCCTCCAGCGAATGCGGCGGGGGTAACTGCACCAAAGACAATTGTTGCGATTAATAGATAGGCGGTTCTCATGACAAACTCCTCAGTAGTAAGACCGTCGCACGCGGTCCGACGTCTGCACGCCGCCCGGAACAACCGTGACGGTGGATTCGGTTGTCGCCCAACGAATATGTCTGGGCCATGGCGCATGGTTGCGCGCCGCTTGCTTGATTGCGAGCTGAGGAGTCAACATCCTGAAGGATCAATATTCACCCTTTATGAATGTGGCTTGCGATTGTTGGGTCAATGAATAACTAAGCGGAAGGTCGCCAAAAACAAACGGCATCATATTGGCGAGATCGGCGGGGCCGGAGACGTAGCGTGATTCGATTTCCTGCGCACGAAGGCGAGCGCCTCGTCCAGATCAACTGAACGCAGGGCGAGTTTGGCGCCGGCAATCATTGCGACTGGGCCTTCAAAGCGCCAGCGTTCTGCCACGCGGATCGAACAGTCTTTCAGTGCGCTTCTGGAGCTGAAGACAAGCAGCAGCAGCTTTCTGTTCGGCTGCATGCGCTCGATGCCAAAGCCGATCCTGACGGGCGCTTTCGTGTCGGCGAGTTCTTCTGTTTCGACAACACGGGGCGCCCGGCGCTGCGCTCGCTGGTCGAACACGCGCGTGGTGCTGATGGATCTGCGTGGATTCGCCAAGAATATGCGGGCTGCGTCTTTGAACTCGAGCAGCTGAGCGCGCTCGGTGCGGCGGGTCGCTGCGTGTTCGTCATTGACTCGACCACCGACCGTGCGCTGATTGAGCGCAGTCTTGGGCGGCATGGACCTCTAGTTCTCAAATTGGAAGTCCGCTCTCGACCCGTTGCAGAAATCGAAGCCGCAATGCGGACATGACGGGCCAGCCGGAACGCCGACGTTACGGAAGGCGGATCGCACACTCGACCTAACTGGAGGATGCTCGTCGATTCTCCATCAACGAGCGACATAGCGAACTTTCTTCAAAACTCTTGAGGATTTACCCACAGACTTGCGGTGCGGCTCAGCGCACGATCCAGTCGCCTGATCAGACAGGCCAATTGGAGAACTAAATGAACGGTGAATACAAACGCAAAGCTCCGTGGATCCGACTAGCAATCGTGATTGCTGCTCTATCGATAACGCTATCAATCGGTGGTCTCATCGACCTGCTTGCAGTCTCGTATGTCGCTGATGCGGCACACGGCCAACCAAGCCGTGCAGCTGTGTTGGCGAGCCGTAGCCAGATATAGCGTTACCACTACTTTCTCGATCAGTTGTGCTGGTCGGCTTTGTCTCCGGTGGCGGCTGATGAATCTTCGACACATTCTCGGTGAATCTGCTCTGGCCGATTGCCTCTGTCCCATAAAGACTCACGGGATCGCTCTTGAGCTTTTGGCGGGCGTGTGCTGTAGTCGTGAGCGGCTTGGGAGCGGCGATCGATTCGTCGAGGTCGCCGCGGCCACGGACGCGCGTCGCCGGGGAGTCTCTTGGAGATCCTAAGTCTGCCGTCTTGGACGTTGAGCGCGAGCCTCGAACAAGGCGTCGTCGCGTTCACGCTGGGCGACGGGCGCCGCCTAGCGTGGCGATCGCAATCGCCGGCGGAGTGCCTCGACCGTGCCCCGCAGCCGCTCGCTGCCGCACTCCTCCTCGGCGACGAGCTCGCGTCGCGCCTGGCCACGAGCGAGCCCAGACCACTCAACGTCCAGTACGCCGCCGAGCTCGACGCGATTGACTGGGAAGCGCTTTCGCTTGGCAGCGCCTGCCTCGCCGAGCGGTTTGCTTTGGCTCGACAGCTCCTGAGCGACGCAGAGCCGACGCCCGTCGCCGAGGTGCCCCTGGCCGAATCGTTGACCGTTACGCTCGTCCACGGCGCCGCGACACCGTCCTGCCTGCCAGCGCGACGCGTCGACTGGCGTGATCTCTGCTTGGCGTCGGCGCGCGAGGCCGTCGCGGCCGCGCACGTCATCGTTCTCGAAGGCGTCGCCTTGTCCGAGCTCTTCGAGGGCGCGGCGCTGCCAGTCGGGCGCCGCCTGCTCGTCCTCGCCTGGCCCGAGTCGCCGCCGCGATTGGCCGCCGTGCTCGACGCCGGCGCATCGGCGCTGTGCCTCGGCCCCAAACGCGACGGCTTCGGCGAGCCGATCGAAGCGCTCCTTCGCCAGCTCGCCGACGGCGCCAGCGTCGGCGAGGCGGTGCGGGCGCTTCATCGCCGCTCACCACCCGCGCGCGTCGCGGCGCGTCTCTACGGCGATCCGACGATGCGCTTCGTGCGCCTTCGCGCGCCCGCCTCGCGCCGCCAGGTGACGAGCCTTTCCTTCGACCTAGTCGGCTCGACCGCGCTGCTGCGACGACTCGGCGACGAAGCGTATGCAGAGATGCTCGACAGCCTGCACGCGCGATGCACCGACATCGTGCGGCGCCACGGCGGCCAGCCCGACGATCCGCAAGGCGACGACGGCGTCATGTGCTACTTCGGCCACCCGCATGCGCTAGAGGACGCGGCGGTGCGCGCCGTCGAGGCGGGGCTGAAGATCGTCCGCACCGTTTCCGATCTCGCCGTCTCCGTCCGCGTTGGCATCGCGACGGGCTTCGTCGCCATCAACGCCGGCCAGCCGGTCGGGCTCTCGATCCACCTGGCCGCGCGACTGCAGAAGGCGACGGCGGCCGGTACCGTGCTGGCCTCCGAGTCGACGCGAAGCCTCGTCGCCCATGCCTTCGAGTTCCGCCGCCTCGAGTCGCAGCCGGCGTTGAAGGGTATAGACGACGCGGAACACGGCCATCTCGTGATCGCCGTTCGCGGCGACCACCTCGCGCATCGCCTCGACCGCGTGCCTCTGCTCACGCCGTTCGTCGGCCGGCGCAGCGAGCTCGCGCTGCTGGCCGACTGCTGGCGGCGCGCGTCAGCCGACGAACACGGCCTCGTGGTGGTGCGCGCCGAGGCCGGCATGGGCAAGTCACGCGTGGTGCGCGAGTTTCGTCGTCAGCTGCTGCAGGGCGGCGCCAAGGTGCTTGAGTGCCGTTGCCGCGCCGACGCCAGCGCCAGCCCTTTCCTGACCCTCGCCGAGGCGTTGCGTCGCTGGCTCGGCATCGATCCGCACGAAACGGCCGACGACGCCGTTCGCAAGCTCGCCGAGGTGCTACCGGAGAAATCGCGCGACGGCGCGCCGCTCGCTCTGCTGGCGTCGCTGCTCGGCTTCGCGCCTCAACCGCACCATCTCCAGCCGGGCAACCAGCGGCAGCGCCTGCTGGCCTTACTGGTCGAGTGGTTCAGCGCCTTCGCGAAGGACATGCCCTGCTGCCTGATCGTCGAAGACTGGCAGTGGGTCGATCCGTCGATGCGCGACTTCGTGCAGCACCTGCTCGACCGGCCCAACAAGCCGCGGCTGCTCGTCATCGTGACGACGCGCGAGACGGCCGCATCGACGTCGGATGCCCGCGCCGGCGCCGTCGACACGCCGGCTCTCGCCCACAGGGGCGCCTGCGAGATCCAGCTGGATGGTCTGCCTCCGGCGGCTGCGCGCGAGCTGGTGAGTATGGTCTGTCCGGGCATGCCGCTGCCTGCGGGCCTCGTGCGGCTGCTCGTCTCTCGCGGCGACGGCGTACCACTCTTTCTCGAGGAGGCAGCGCGCATGGCGCTCGAGCTCGGCGCAAATCGGCCCGGCGCTGATCTCGACGCCTTGCAGAACGTGCCGGCGTCGCTGCACGACCTGTTGATGGCGCGCCTCGACGGCCTCGGCGACGCTAAGCGCGTCGCTCAGGTCGCCGCCGTCATCGGTCGGGAGTTCTCGCTGCCGTTGTTGTCGGCGCTGCTCGACACGAGCGCCGCTTCGCTCGACGCCGCGCCCCTCGGCGAACGTCTCGCCGCGCTCGTCAACTCGGGTCTGGTGCGCGCGCAAAGCGGCGACGCCTACGCGTTTAAGCACGCGCTGGTGCGCGACGTCGCCTACGCGTCGCTCTGGTCGCGCGACCGCATCGCGCTGCACGCGCAAGTGGTGCAACTGTTGAAGGAGCATTGGCCTGAGCAGGCCGCGGCGCGCCCCGAGCTGCTGGCCATGCACCAGACCGAAGCCGGGCTCGATCGCGATGCGCTCGTCCAATGGGAGCTGGCGGCGAGCAACGCGGCGGCACGCTCGGCCGAGATCGAGGCGATCCACCACCTGCGCCGCGCGCTCGCGGTGCTGGCGCGCATCGAGCCGGGCGCGCAGCGCGACCACACCGCCTTGCGCCTGCAGCTGCTGCTCGCTGCGCGCTTGATCGCCACCGAGGGCTACGGCGCCGAGGCCGTGCTCAACGCGTACCGCGAGGCTGAGGCGCTGTGCGACCGGATCGGCGACGACACCACGCGCTTCAAGGTCGAGATGGGCCTCGAGGCCTTTCGCTTCATGCGCGCCGACTTCGGCATGGCACTCGAGCACGGTCGGCGCGCCGCTGCCATCGCGGCGCGCTCGGGCGACGCCAAGCAGCGGTTGCATGCGCATTGGGGCCTAGCATGCACGCTGTTCCACAAGGGCGAGCTGCGCGCGACGATGCGCGAGATGGACGTCGCGCTCGGGCTATACGCGCCGCAGATGCATCGGCTCTTCGGCATCCAGGACCCGGGGATCATGTGCATGGCGTACTCGTCTTGGGCGCTGTGGGAGCTCGGCCGCCCCGATTCGGCGTTGGCGCGCATCAACGAGGCGGTGGCGATCGCGCGCGAATACGAGCACAAGTTCAGCCAGGCGGTCGCGCTCGCCTACGGCGTCAGCATCGAGCTCTTGCGCGGCGAGACAGAGGCGGCGCTAGCGCGCGCCGAGGACTGCATCCGCGTCTGCGAGGAATCGGGCTTCCCCGTGTGGCTCGCCATCACGCGCTGCATGCGCGGCCGCCTGCTGTGCGAGCAGGGGCGGCTCGACGAGGGCCTGGTCGAGATGCGCGAGGGTCACGGCATGTGGCTCGCCACCGGCGCGATGGTCTCGCAGCCGCTCTACCTCTCGCTGCGCGCCGAGGGCCTCCTGCTCGCCGGCGACCTCGAGGGCGCCGCGAACTGCGTCGACGAGGGACTTGACATCACCGAACGCTACGGCGAGCTGCAGCTGCAGGCCGAGCTGAAACGCCTGCGCGGCGAGATCGCGCTGCGTCGCGGCGAGGTCGAGGTGGCGGAGACCTGGCTGAAGCGCGGCTACGCGCAGGCCATGCGCCAGCACCGCGTCGGCTTCGCGCTGCGCAGCGGCACGGCGCTGGCTCGCGCCTGGACGGCGCGCGGCGAGCGCGAGCGGGCGCGCCGGCTACTGCAGCCATTGACAGCGCGCTGGACCGAAGGGCGCACGACGCGCGATGTGCGCGCCGCCTCGGCGCTCTGCGAGACACTGGCATGACGAGCCGAAGGCTCGCGGAGGAAGGCTCATGAAGAAAACGGCTGATCCACCAGCAGCAGTGCAGACCGCGATGCGAGCGCTTGACCGTGGTCATCAGGTGCCGCAGCGTATCGGCGGAAAGCGGCCCGTCGATCCGCCGGACCTGAACGTCTACGAGCAGGCCGAGCCCGCGCACCAGAACCGGCTGCTGCTCGACTGGCTGAGCGACGATGCTCATCGCGCGGAGCTCTTCCGTCTCGTCAATGACCGCGGCGGCGTGCTCGACTTTCCGAGCCGCGACGCCTCGCCGCGCGAGCGAAGCGATCTCGGCCCCGGCGACGAACGCCCGGCTCCCGTAACGAAGCACAAGGTTGTCCGTCTCGTCACCGCGCGGGCGACGCTCGCGCAGATCCTGCGCGACGACGGCACGCATTTCTCGAACCGCGTCTATGGCGAGCTCGGCGGCGGCAGCTTCATGCTGGCGCTCGATCCGGTCGCTTCGGAGGCGCACGACACGCAGCGCGTGGCGTTTCGCGACGCCTTCACGAATTCGGAGGCCCGGCTCGTGCACCTGAGCCACTTCGCGGTGAGGGCGGCATCGGTGATGTCGCTTCGCGCGCCCGAGTTCGACCTCGCCGCCTTCGCCGAGCAATCGGCGCTGCGCTTCTGCCAGAAGCTTATGGGCTACGCGCTGCGCGACTTCCGGCTGCTCGAGACGTCGCTGCACGACGCCTATCGCGGGCTCGTCTATCAGGTGTTCGGCCGCCACTTCGCCAGCGACCCGATGGCGATCCCGCTGGCGCGGCAGGGCATGGGCAAGCTGCTGAAGCGAACGAGCGAGCTCATCGACGCCTACGTGCTGGACGACGAGGACGGTCTCAAGGGATGCGAGGACCGCGCGATTCCGCCCGGCATGATCCCCTCGCTGAAGCGGCTTGGCGTCCTCCCGGGAGACCTGAACGGCGAGCAGCGCGCCATCGTCGCGCTCGGCGCGGCGGTCGGCACCGTTGGCAACGTGCAGGCGGCGGCGTGCATCGCCGTGAAGGCGATGTTCGACGACAAGAAGCTCTGGCAGGAGGCACGCAAGCTGATCGCATCGAAGAAGGAGTCGTCATCGCGCCCGACCGAGAACTACGCGGAATGGAAGGGCCTCATCGAAGGCGCGCTCGCGCGCAACCCGCCGATTCCCTTCCTGCCGCGCTGGCGCGTCGGCGCGGATGGGAAACCTGGCTACGAAGTCGTGCTCGCGCTCGGCGGCGGCACCAATGGCGCCGGGGCGCAGGGCGGCGACGATCCGCTTATCTGGGGGTTGTCTCCGGCCGGCCCCCACCATTGCGCCGGCGCCGCGCTCGCCTGGCCACTCATCGTCGAGATCGTGCGGCAGGTCATTCTCCTGCCAGGCCTGGCGGAGCGGCTCGACGCCAAGGACGCGAACCCCATGGGGCTCGACAAGAAGTGGGGCTTCATCTGCGAGAGCTATCCGCTCGTGCATCGGCGCGAGAGAAGGGTGGCACAGGCGTCTCTCAACGTCGCCATGCGCCTGAAGGCACCCGTGCGCGACAGCGCCGATCGCGTCCTCGACGTGATCCGCGCCGGCGCGCCGCGCATCGAGGAGGCGCTGCGAGAGTCGCAGCACGTGCACTTCGCGTGGTTCGAGCTCATTGAGGCCGACACCGTACTCGTCCTGCACACGGTTTACGACGGGCCCTTCAAAGCGTACATCCAGGACTTCGCGCTCAAGGTGGGCGAGGTCTTCGACGCGCTGTTCGCGTGCATCGAGGACGCGCCGCCGAGCCCGGTCGACAAGTTCCCGGACGAGTTCGTGGCGCACCTCCAGCGCTACAACCGCGCGCCGGCGATGGGCTACTTCTTCAGCGCCTATCCGCGCAGCGAAGTGGCGCAGCTCATCCGCGACAACCGGGTGCTGCCATGAGGGAGGAGTACTTCGCCGATGTGCAGCGGCTGGTCCTGCACGGCAGCATTTGGAACTTCGGCCGCCATCTTTCGCTCGAGTTTCCCAAGCACGTGCAGCCATCGTCGCCGCTCAGGTTTTCGACGAGATCCCATCCGCTCGCCTTTCTGGCCACGAAGCGAGACGACGACGGTACGCCGTTGTGCCGGCCGACCGGCGCTTGGCCGGCGAATAGGCCGCAGGTGCAGCTCAGCATCGGCATCAGCCGGCGCGGCCTCGCCGCGCTCGACGTGCCAGCGCACGTGCGCAGCTGCTTCGCCGTGAAGACGCCGGCGTTCACCGCGGGCGCAGCGCTGCGGTCGAGCCACCACCTTGGCACCGCCGGCCGCAGCGCGCCGCCGCACTGGGACGAGGCGTTCCATCACATGAAGCTCGACGCGGTGTTGAGCCTGCACGGTGAAGCGGAGCACCCCCTTGATTGCCTCGTCCATGAGATCGAGAAGGCCGCCCGTCATCATGACGTCGTCGTGCGGCGGCTGCCGTGGACGCGCCGTCTCGCAAATCCGGCCGGCGAGGTCGAGGCCGCCCATAACGCCAATAACGCCGACCGACGAGAAGAGTGGAGCCACTTCGGCTTCCGCGACGGGCTTGCGCGCGTCGGCATCCACGGCTGGACACAAAAGGAGAAGTTGGCGGAGTGCAAGCCGTCCTCTATTCACGACGCCGGCGAATTCGTGCTTGGCTATCCGCAGGATTCGGGCGCCAACCCATATATCGCAGGGCCCGGCTTGCGGGTCTGGCCCGAGGAGGTGCGTGCCTTCTTTCGGAACGGCAGCTTCGCCGTGCTGCATCAGATGGAGCAGCACATCGAGGTATTCGACGAGTTCGTCGCGAAGGAGGCGGAGAGGCTGGAGATCGACGCGGACAAGCTCAAGGCCAAGCTTTGTGGTCGCTACCCCGATGGACGGGTCCTATCCGGTGCGCAAGCCCCGGGCCGGGTCGACGCCGACTTCGACTTCGCGGAGGACGCCGCCGGCCGGCACTGCCCCTTCGGCAGCCACATCCGCCGCATGAACCCGCGCGCGGCGATCGGCGCCGACGGCGCACTGGCGCACGCCGCTCGCAGCCGCGCGCTGCTGCGCCGCGGCATGCCGTATGTGCGCGATGGCGACGACGGCTCGAAGGAGCATGGCTTCGTCGGCCACTTCTTCTGCGCCAGCATCGAAGATCAGTTCGAGCACCTCGTCGGCCAATGGGGCGAGCGGGTGCCGCTCGGCAGCGCCGATCGCGGCGGGGCGCGCGACCCGCTGATCGGCGCCCATGAGCACGACGACGGCGACTTCGAGATCCCGCAAGACGACCCGAAGGCGTCGCTCACGGTGAAGGGTCTTCCGCCCTTCGTTCGTGTCGTCGGCACGTCGTACCTCTTCTATCCGAGCCTCTCCACCTTCGACGGCATCGTCGCGAGCAAGGCCTGGATTCCCGACGACGACGAGGCGGACTGGTGAGGATCACGCCGCCGGGCGACGACGTCGTCCCGGTGCCGCCGCGGCTCGACGAGTCGCCTCCGTACGACCGGTTCTGCGACCTCGTCACCACCGGCGGCGTGGCGAGCGGCGTGGTGTACCCGTGGGCGATCGTCGAGATCGCGCGTGCCTACCGCTTTCGTAGCATCGGCGGCACATCGGTTGGCGCGATGGCGGCAGCGCTCGCGGCCGCCGCCGAGTACGGCCGGCGGACGGGGAACGACGACGCTTTCGAGCCGTTGCGCCGCCTGCCCGGCGCGCTAGGCGAGCCGGTGGGCGACGGACGCACGCGCATGCTCTCGCTGTTTCAGACGAACCCGCAAGGCCGGCGCCTCATGGAACTTTGGCGCTGGCTCGGCCGGGGCCGGCTCCTCGACGACGAAGAGAATGACCCGACCTCCGAGCGGCGCGCGGTGCGCCGCGCGGCGGGCGCCATGGGGCGCGTGGTGATGTCCGTGATGAGGGCGTATGCCGAGCCGCTGGCGTGGATCGCGCTGGCCGCGACTGCCATCGGCGGCGTCCTGTGGTGGCGGATCCGCCTGGACGGCGGCGGCTCGCCCTGGCTTCTTACGATGCTGCTGTTCGTCGTCTGCCTCGCGGGCGCGCTCGTCGCCTTCGCGTGGGTGCTCTGGTGCGACGTCAAGAAGGGAGTGATCGACAACAACCTCGGCCTCTGCAAGGGCGGCACCACGGAGGCGCCGGGCCCCGAAGGCAAGCGGCCCGGCATCTCGGAATGGCTGCACGACGGCATCCAGGCGAGCGCCGGCATGAAGGCGCGCAACCCGCCGCTGACGTTTCGCGACCTGTGGTGCGCACCTGCGCACCCCGGCGCCGAAGGCCTGCCGTGCGGCGAGCACGACCCGCCGGACCGGCGATCGATCAACCTGCAGATGATCACCACCAACGTCACGCACGGCCGGCCGTATCGCCTGCCGCTGTTTGACGAGACGAGCCGTCTGTTCTACCGGGCGGAGGACCTCAAGGATTACTTTCCTCAGCCGATCATCGACGCCATGGTCAAGGTTTCGCGACCGTACCGGGCGATCTCGTCTTCGGATGCAGAGGCCGGCGACGACACCAAGGACTTCCTCGAGCTCCCCGGCGCCGACATGCCGATCGTTGTAGCGGCGCGACTGAGCCTGAGCTACCCGCTGCTTTTCTCGGCGGTGCCGCTCTGGGCCATTGATTACGAACCCGAGGAGGGAAAACGCGAGCTGAAGCGCTGCCTCTTCACCGACGGCGGCGTGTCGTCGAACTTTCCGATCCACCTGTTCGATGCGGCAATGCCGCGCTGGCCCACCTTCGGCATGTGGCTCGATCGGCGCGACCCGAACGGGCCGCGCCCCAAGAAAGAACCGCGCCCCGAGAAAGAACAACAACCGCCCGGCAGCGAGCGCGACGCTCCCGAGATTTCGGAGGCGTCCGCGCCCGAAGAGGAAATCGGAGGTCGGTACGACGACGTCTGGCTCCCGGATCCCATCGCGCACGGCTGGGGCGACAGCTGGAATCGCTTCGACCCGTTCGCCGCCGACGCGTCGTCGGACATACGCCCGGAGATGCCGGTGGGGCTGCTCGCCAACCTGAAGTTCTCGACCGGCTTTCTCGCTGGCATCGTGGCATGCGCGATCGAATGGCGCGATCGCACCAGCTTTCGCCTGCCGCACGTGCGCAACCGCGTCGCCCGGCTGCGGCTGCGCGAGGGCGAGGGCGGCCTCAACATCGGCATGCCGCGCGAGCAGATCCTGCGAATGGCACACCGCTACGGCACCAAGACCGGCCGCTACTTCGTCGAGCGTTTCGCCGACAGCGAGGGACAAGCCTCGCAATCGTGGCGAGAGCAGCGATGGATTCGCATGGTGCTGCTCGTCCGCAGCCTGCGCGAGCGGCTGACGAATCTGCGCGAGAGTTTCGAATGGACGGCCGCCTTCACGCTACCGATGGACGAGGCGATCGAGCTCGCGCAGCATTCCGAGCCCCTCCGCGATGGCGCTCGAAGCCGCAAGCTCGAGCCGTGGCAAGCGGGGGGGATGCGGAAGTTGCTCGCCGAGATCCAGCAGCTGGAGCGAAGCCTGCGGGATTTGAGGCCAGAGGCTTACAAGCCGGTGCCGGAACCCGAGATGCGGCTGAGGCCGCCCCTGTGACCGGGCGGATGGAGGAAGGCTCTCGGGCCAAGCGACTTGCGCCAGCATCCGCTCTCAGACGGCGGACGTTGCATTGGCCATGACTTGGGCGGCGAGCTAAACAGCAGCACCTTGGTCGCAAAGGATCGAGCGGGCCCTACAAGGCTTTGTGCGTAAAGAGGTTCGCGGCGGCGTCCTGAGCCTAATGCGATCAGCTCTTCCACGTTCTCGTGCGACGTATCGAGACTCGAAGCTGACTCGTTGGTGAAACTTCAAGAAGAGCGAGAACCCCTTAGAGCACTCAAACGCATTTTCATTACAGCGTCTTCATATATTCGAGCAAGCTTTCCTTCTCCGCGGCCGGCAACGTCGTGCCGGAAACGTGGCCACCATTTGCGTTCGAAAGCTGCTATCGAATCGTGTACTTGGTGCTCGGCCTCAGCAGCATGTGTAATGAAAACCGCTGTGTTCGGCGATGTCGACTGGGAGCGACGGCGTTGCGTGCTTGTTCGTCGACCAGACAACGGACCGCAAGTTGGTGGAGGCGGCCTCGGGCGGGTGCTCTAGCATCTAAGCAGCCTGCTTGGCTCGTGACAAAGCGCGAAGCAGCCCAATGCGGCGACCGTTGCGCGAATTGGCGCAGCGACCCGGCGTGGCACCGGCGGAAGCCATCGCTCAATTCTCCATCGCTGCAAGCATCGCGTCTTTTTCAGTGCGTACCTTGGGGTGATAACAGTCGACTGGCTGCGTGCCGATGAGCCCGACGCAGGCGTTGCAATACACGCACCGCGGTCCCGAGGTTCTATCGTGCAAGTGGCGATACAGCAACGGATCGGCGATAAATCCGCGGCCGACGGATACCGCGTCGCACAGACCTTGTTCGACGGCGGCCTGCATTGCTTCCCGGTTAAGAAAACCGCCGACGCAAATCACCGGAATGGATAGGGCTTGTTTGAATTGGCGCGCGTAGTGAAGGTTGAAGCCTTCACGATGTTTAAAAAGGAGATTGAATATCAGCGCCATCACCGGCCAGAACAAATTGAAGGCAATCCTGCGCCACAGCGATAGATGGCGCACACCGCCGGACAGCATATTGCGCAAACTTCGACCAAAGGTGCCACGCACCATCGGAAAGCCGGACTCGTACTGGCCGACGGATACCTCGACGGCATCGATGCCTTCCTGCTCCATCGCCACTGCGACCCTAACCAGCTCGGGCGTTTTCAAACCGGGCCTTAGAGGCAAGTAATCGGAACCATTGAGCTTGATGATTACCGGGTAGTCGTTGCCGACTCGCGCGCGGATCGCGCGATATACGTCGCGCAAAAATCGCAAGCGATTATCGAACGAGCCGCCGTAATCATCGGTGCGTTCGTTGGTGTACGGAGTGAGGAACTGATTGACCAGATAACCGTGTCCGGCGTGAATCTGCACGCCGTCGAAGCCAGCCCTCTTGCAGCGGGCAGAGGCGTCCGCGAACTGTTGCACGATGAGTTTAATTTCCGCCACGGTCAACGCACGCGGCCGTGTGCCGGTCGACAAGTCTTTGACGCTCGATGCGGACACGGCCGCGGGTATTCCGGCATAGCTAGGAATTACCTGGCGTCCAGCATGATTCACCTGCGCGAAAATCTGAGTTCCGTGCGCATGCATTGACTCGACCAAATGCTTGAGCGCGGGAATCTTGGCGTCGTCATCTGCGCCCATCTGCAATGGCGTCGATTTGCCGTCAAAACTTGTATACAAATTCCCCGTAATGATCAGCGGTACTCCGCCTTTGGCCATTGGTAGGTAGAAGTCGATATGTTGCTGCGTGGCAAAGCCGTCCGATGTGGCGCGTGTTTCCGAGGTAGCCGTCTTAATGATCCGTCCGGGAATGGAAAGCTTGCCGATAACGAGGGATGTAAAAAGAACGCTTTCATCCAGTGACATCGCTAACCTCCGTATGAGGATCAGCAGCCTAGAAACTGCCAATTACAGCGTCTTCAGGTACTCGAGCAAACTTTCCTTCTCCGCGGCCGGCAACGTCGTGCCGAAAACGTGACCCCCGTTGCCGTTGGCCAGGGCGCTGGTATCGAACTTCGTGCCGACGCGCTCGGATTCCGGACCCGTCGAGATAAAGCCGACGTTCTTCTGGTCATACAGGTCATAGCCGCGCCAGAAAACCTTGGGACGGTTGGCCGGCGGTTCGAGCAAATCGCGCAGCGTTGGCACCGCGCCGTGGTGCAGGTACGGTCCGCGCACCCAGACGCCGTCGAGAAATGGAGGGTTGTAACCATCGAGCGGTTCTTCGACCAAGCCCTTGCGAATGATCCCCATTTCGGTCACGACCTTGTTCGCTGCGACTGCGTTGTCCTTGTTCCATGTATCCATTCGGCCACGATCGGTGTCGATGCCGGCGAGTGGCATGCGCCGACCTGTCTTGTCGCTGGCATGGCATGAAGCGCAGTGTTGGTCGAAGACGGATTTTCCGGCCTCGGCACGCGCGGCGTCGATCGCAAACGGGTATTTCGGTGCCGGCATATTGCTGAGGTAATCCTGTAGCCACTTGATCTGCTCGAGAAACTCGTCGTTGCTCTTCGGCGGTGCGCCGAGCACACCGAGCGCGGAATCGATGATCACCGAGTAGGCGTCGTGGCTGTCGCCCGACCAGTTCATCGTCGTGCCTGCGACGTTGTACTTCTTCAGGTTCCAGATCGATGGAATGTCTCCCGGCCCGAACGTGTTGTCCATCGGCAGATTGAGCATGAAATACTTGGTCAGGTTCATCGAATCATCGCGACCGCGGCCCCAGTCGGGAAAATCCTTGCGATAGATCCACGCGAACTGCGCCTCGCGCTCGAGCAACCGCTTCTTGGTCATCGGAATGATTAGAAAACGATAAGCCAGCGCGTCGTCGAACGCCAGGTCGGTCACGAGATTTATTTCCCGCATTAGGTTGTCGGCGTTGAAGCGCGGATCCTTGGCGCAATCGACGAGGAAACGGAAGAAAGCTTCCAGGTTCAGCGTGTGTCCGGGGCCCGCGTTAAGAAACACCGGGTTCTCATTCGGCGCTGCGCGATAGTTTGTCGTATGACACGACGCGCAGTTGTTGCCGACGCGCGCAAATCCAATCGTCTTCTTGGTGAAGCCGATCGGCAGCTCTTTGCCCTGCTCCCAAGACACGCCGAGCGAGGCATAGCCGCCGGGCCCGGGCAGCTTCTCGGGGAAGAGGCGCGGCAACACGTAAAAGATCCAGTACGGAATTCCCGCATCACGCTCACCGCCGATCGAGCCGTAGCGGAAGCGCATCTCGGGTGTTGCGGTCATCCACGCTTCCTGCGGCTCCTCGCGGAAGAACTTGTACCAGCCGTAATAGCCGAATGCGGCGCCCACCACCAAAAGCAGAGCGAAGATTCTTTTCCACTTTGAGCTCGATTTCTTGCTGAAGGCCATCGCCTGATCCCTAGAACGTCTTCAAGAATTCGACCAACGCATCCTTGTCGCCCGCACTCAGCTCGGTACCGTAGGCCTTGCCTTCGTGGCCGGCGTTCGAGTTGCCGGGTTTGGTCGTGTCGTAGGCGGAAAAGCGGCGCCCTGCCTGCTCGGCAACATCGAACACGAAACCGAGATCGCGCGCGTCATAGACGTCGTTGCCGCGATAAAACAGCAATGGACGTTTTGACGCTGGCTCCAGGAGTGCACGCATCGTCGGCACCGAACCGTTGTGCAGATACGGCGCTCGCAGCCATATGCCGTCGAGCGGCATGTTGGCGTAGCCGAAGGTCTTGCGATAGTGGCAGTAGCGGTGCGGGTACCCGGCGTACACCGTGCCGAGGTGCACCGCTACGTCGTACGAAAACGAATCGAGCCGATGAGAATCGGTGCCGATATCCTCGATGCGCGTGATCTTGCCGACCTGCGGGCCGTATAGATCGTCGTCGCTGACGGTCGTGTTCACACATTCACGCGTCTGCGTTCCGATGGGCGCGCTGAAATTGCGGCCGTCGGCGCCATGGCAGCCCGCGCAATACTGCGTGTAGATCTCGCCGCCGCGGGCCGACTTGTTGGCATCGATCGGGTACGGATACTTCAACGGCTCGGCGGTGAGAAGCCACTCTTCGAGGCGGCCGATGGCGGCGAGGTCGATCGTCGGCGGCGTCGTTCCCGTTCCGAAAGCGGCGTTCTTGTTGCGCTCCTCGGACATCACGTTGTTGCCGTCCCAATGCAACTGCATCCCCTGCCGCGGCTTCTGCAGCCAGATCGACGGGAAGTCGACCGCGGCGTTGCGCTCGCGCTCGGGGATCTCGTTCAGCGGGAAGTTAAAGAGAATCTTGTTCGGATTGAACGTGTCCGTCCGGCCCGGTCCCCATTCGGTGTCCTGCAGCAGCGGCCCGAGCCGGCCATACAGCATCAACAGCCGCTCGCGCATCAATGCAACGGCAACCGGATACACCAAGTAGCGGTCGAGCAGCCCGAGCTTCTCGCCCTTGTCAGTCATCAGCCGCTCGATCTCGGCGACGATGGTCTCGGTCGAAAATTTTGGATCACGCACGCAGTCGAAGACGAACTTCTGAAAGCCGAACAGATTGAAGGTATTGGCGGGCATTCCGAGGACGATGCGCGGCTTCGACTCGGGCGTGTCGCGCACGGTGCTGACATGGCATACAGCGCAGTTCAGGAACGTGCGGTCGATGCCCTGGTAGTTGCGCATCGACATGCCGATCGGCAGATCCTTGCCCTCTTCGTACACGAAGCCGAGCGATGCATAGCCGCCCGGCAGGTGCTGCGAGCACACACCCGGCATCGCCTTGAAAATCCAGTACGGAAATCCCGACGCGCGTTCACCGCCGGTCGAACCGTATTTGAAATGCTCCTCGACCGCTGCGTATTCGACGGCGCGATCACTGCCGAAGCGCTGCCAGAGCACGATCGCAAACACCAGCGTCAGCGCGGTCGGTATTGCGAGCACGAGCATGACGACACGCACCCACCGATGGCGATACCAGCGGGTGAGCCAGCCGTCCTTGCGCGGTTCATCAAACGGCTCGTTCACACCCTCTCCTTAGCTATTGGCTTGCAGGCACGGCCGCAGGTTTTCATAGCCGCGCGCGAGCATCGTGGCGAGATCGGGCGTCTGACCCGATTCGGCACGCAACCACTCGGCGACAGTCGCCTGCAAAGTTGCAATTGAGGCATCGGGCGTCGCCTGGATCGAAAAGCTTCCGCGCTGCGACGCGCGCGGCGGCGGCATTGGCACCTTCGCGCGTGATGCGGCGGGCGATTGCCACATGGCAAGACGAACGAACATTCGCGGTGCGCACTGGGCAAGGCTGGCGCTGATTCGCTGCGCATCCCCCGCGAGAAAGTTGGGAGGCGAGCTCTCTGCCGTTCGGTGGCAGGCGGCGCACGGCGCAACGAACGCGGTCGCTTGCGCTGGAATACCCGCGGCGACAACTGCGTCGCTCGCCACAGGCACTGCAGTGCCGCGGCCGCAACACACATTGATCGGCGGCAGCCCCAGCGTCGCGCGCACGCTCGCGCGCGCCAACGGTGCTCCGCTCCAGTCATGCTTCGCCAGTGCAGCCCGAGCCGGAGCAAAGTCCTCGACCACCGTGACGGTGGCAACGCCGGACTTGCCTCGACGCGGCAGTTCAATGCGCTCTATCGCATCGCCGCCTGCGGTGCGGGCGGTCATGCCGTGGCGCGTGACTGCGCCGTTGCGGAGCTGCAGGCGCGTCAGCTCTTTGCCGCCGAGCGTTAGACGATCGATCATCGAATCGGTACCGCTCAGGCTGACCGCGCCGCTGCATTGGTAGCGGTCACCGTTGACCGAGCAACGCGCGCTGTACGTTCGTCGCGTCGCACCGCGCGCGCGGCGCGTCAGTGCGGCATCCAGATCGCGCGCATCGGCCTCGGCGAACAGCTGCGCGAGGCCAGCAACAAAGCGGGGCGCGAGCAGCGCGTCGGCGGCGGTCCAGACTTCGATCGGCGCTCGCGGGGCGAGTGCTTCAAAGGCAGCTCCGACATCGATCTGCTGTGCGGCAGACTCGCCTGCCGACGCCAGCGGATCACGATTCGGCAGATCCGGATTGGGAATGGCCAGCCCGTCCGGCCATTGGGCCGCGAAGCGCTGAGCCAGCGGTTCAGAAAAGGCTGTTTTCGCCTCGAACCCCTGTTGTTGCGACAGCCGATACTGCAGAGCGGCTTCAATCGCGTGGCTGCGGCACGCCGCGTCGCACGCGTCGCGCCAGATGCGGTGAACCACCGCGAACAGGTTGGCTCGATCCGTCGAATCGTCGATCGCGTTCGGCAGATCAACGCCGCGCCGAATGGTGACTCCGTACACCTGCTGGCGAGTCTTGTCGTCCTTTAACGCGAGCCGAGCCGCAATGCGCGGGTTCGCATTGGTCTCGTCCCATTGTTGCCGCGGGAAAACAGGGCCATGGTTCTGATGGCATGCCGTGCAGACCGCGCGGCTCGCATACACGGTCTCGGGCTTGACGTGCGGTCGATAGTTGCGCACCAACTGAAACTCGAAGCGCGCCGCTGCTTCGTTGTAGCTGATGACTTCGATCAGGCCGGTGCGCTCCTGATAACCGAGGTAAACGCGGTCTTTGGCGAGCAGATGCCCGGCGCCCTCGGCGGTCATCGCTGCGATGACGCGCGGGAAAGAAAAGAAGTCGGGCGCGGCGGCCGTTCGCTGCAGCGAGCGGCTCAATGGCACCAAGACCGAGGTCATGCACGTTCCTGATTGGCAGCCCGCGGCGTTTTCAATCTTGCGCACCAGCGCCTCGAATGGAAACGGCACGCCGTCCGCGTTGATCTGGTCGAATAGCGACTGCCCGTGCGCGGGACGATTCGCGCCGGGGTCTGCGGGGTCGACCGCCCAGGCAGGTCCAGTGGCGCCGCTAGCGGGCACTACCAGCACGCTGCCGATCAAGACAACCGCCGCTGCCCGCTGCTTCCACATCGCGCATGCCTGCCACGTCACTTCGACGCCGTCAGCACGGGCCGCTGCTGCGTGCCCTGCCAGCAGTCTTCGCCGACCTGGCCGCCCTTGGTAAATGCGCCGCCGTCGCGCTCGGCGACTTCCTTGTTGTACAGCGAGAAGTTGAGAAGGAAAATCTTTCCGATATAGGCGCGTCCCAGATAGAAGCCTGGCCGCACCATGCGGATCTCGTCGCGCACCTGCAAGCCGCGGCGGCCGGCGAGAAAGTCCGGGCGCTCGCGATAGCCGGGAATCTCGTCGGTGTAGAAGTAATCGATGATGACCGATTCCCGGCGCGAGTCGAGCAGGCTCTGGCCGCAGTAGAGGCGCGCGGGAAACATCAACCACTGGTCCTTGCCGTTGACCGTGACCTTCGGGAGGGTTGATAGATCACCGTCAATCAACGGCTTCAGCAGTGACGTATCGTCGATCCGGTTTCTCAGCACGCGCTCGTCGCGATAGAACACCTTGCCGCGCCACAGATGCTTGCCCACCAGCTCAACCTTGGCGGTGCCGACACCGGCAGCGAGTCCCGACAGGCCACCGATGATCTCGCGGATGCGACGGTCGCCCGAAATTCCTTTCGGGAAAAACAAGTCGCCTTCGTACGCACCATCGGGGATCGGACCGGCCGTCAGGCGTGCGTACAGCTGATCCATCTGCTCCTGGTCGTACGACTTCAGCGCGCCCGGAGTCAGCTGCGCCAGATCGCTGCGCGCCAGCGGAAACTCGTGCTCGACCCGCGCGAGGTCGGGCTTTGAAGCAAACACCGCCTGGTACGACCCAAATTTGATCCCGGCCGGAGGCGTTTCGCCGCAACCCACCAGTACGGCGCACACTGAAATGGCGCCGCAAAGAAACAAAGTCCGATAAGTGCGATCCATCGCGGCGGCCTTCACAGTGTCGCCAAAAAGGCGATCAGCGCCTTCTTATCGGCGTCGGGCAAGTCCTCGCCAAAGCGGTGCCCGGTGTTTTCGATATCCGCGGTGCATGAGCTGTACACCTCGACTAGGCGCGGATACCGCTTGACCGCATCGACCAGGTGGCCGGGGTCCTTCGCGATCTCGCCGGTGACCGCGTGCAGATCGGCGGCGACGCGTTTGCCTTCGGCTTCGCCAAGCTGCTTCGCAAGCTTTGCATTGAGTTCGTCGGGTCGCAGCTTGGCGACGATCAGGTCGTTGACGAAAGCCTTGTGCCGGAAGCTCGCCATTCCGCCGACGCTGGTTCCCGCGGGCAGCACCAGCGTGAACCCGAGAATCTGCTTTTCTTCCTTGCCGTCCCAGGTGCGCGGTCCGAGCGCGATGTGCACGTCCTGGTCGAAGCGCGACAGCTTCGGAACGCGCTTGCCTGGGTTGAGCAGCTCTTCCATCGAGGCCACGTACAGCTTGAAGCGGCCGTCGACGCTCGGGTCATAAGCCCAGCAGGCCGGCGCCTTGTCGGCCGGCAACGTTTTCTTGTTCTCGTCGACATACGGCGAGCGATAGAACTGGTTGGCCTTGTTGACCGGTTGACCACACAGCTCGGGACCGATCGCATTGTTGT
>JACCSD010000347.1 GCA_013813185.1 Burkholderiaceae bacterium | reverse complement strand
TCGAACAGGTTCGGGCCGAAGCCGGTCCGCCTGATCGACTTCAGGAACTGCTTCGGGATGATCGCGTCGGTATCGACGTTAGCGCGCGGCAGCGGCGCGACCAGCCCGGCATGGACGACAAACTTTTCCACTACTTCTTCGCCTTCTCCTCGATCTTTCCGCCGACTTTCTCAACGTCTCTGCCGAAACCTTCCATCGTTTGGCAGGCAGCCAGAACGAATACAGCAGCCAGCATGATCAACATAGCTTTCATCAAGTCCTCCTCAAGTTAAGCGTCGAACATCTGCGAAGTGGCCTTCGATCGCCGCGGCCGCCGCCATCGCCGGTGAAACAAGATGAGTCCGACCACCGGTGCCCTGGCGCCCTTCGAAATTGCGATTGCTGGTCGATGCACATCGCTCACCCGGTTCAAGCCGATCGGCGTTCATTGCCAGACACATCGAACAGCCCGGCTCGCGCCATTCGAATCCCGCGCCGCGAAAAATCTGGTCGAGCCCTTCACGCTCGGCCTGCGCTTTGACCAGGCCCGATCCCGGCACGACCATCGCCAGCTTCACGTTGCCAGCAACCTGCTTGCCCAGCCGCTTGACCACCCAGGCGGCCTCGCGCAGATCCTCGATGCGCGAGTTGGTGCACGAACCGATAAACACCTTGTCGAGGAAAATCCCGGTCACCGGCGTCTTCGGTTGCAAGCCCATGTAATCGAGTGCGCGCTCGATCCCTTCGCGCTTGACGGGATCGCGCTCGGCTTCGGGATCGGGTACCGAGCCGTCGATCGTAGTCACCATTTCGGGTGATGTGCCCCAGGTGACCTGCGGCTTGATTTCCTCCGCACGCAGCTCGAGCGTGCGGTCAAATTTCGCGCCGGGTTCCGAGCGCAATGTGCGCCAGACTTTCGCTGCCTGCTCGAACTGATCACCCGCCGGAGAAAACGGCCGGCCGCGCACGTAGTTGATTGTCTTTTCGTCAACTGCGACGATGCCCGCGCGCGCGCCGGCTTCGATCGCCATGTTGCATACGGTCATCCGGCCTTCCATCGACAGCGCTTCGATCGCCTCGCCCGCGAACTCGATCGCATAGCCGGTACCGCCGGCAGTACCGATGCGGCCGATCACCGACAGCACGATGTCCTTCGCCGTGCATCCGGTCAGCAAGCGCCCGTCGACCTTGATCCGCATGTTGCCGGCCTTCTTCGTCAGCAGCGTCTGCGTCGCCAGTACATGCTCGACTTCGCTGGTGCCGATGCCGAACGCCAGCGCGCCAAACGCGCCATGCGTGCTGGTATGCGAATCGCCGCAAACGACCGTCATGCCCGGCAACGTGGCGCCCTGTTCCGGCCCCATCACGTGCACGATGCCCTGGCGCTTGTCGAGAAAAGGAAAGTAAGCGGCGGCGCCGAAGCTGCGAATGTTCGAATCGAGCGTGACGATCTGCTCCTTGGAGACCGGATCGTCGATCCCGCCGTAGCCCTTCTCCCAGCCGGTCGTCGGGGTGTTGTGATCGGCCGTGGCCACGATCGAGCTGATGCGCCAAGGCGCGCGGCCGGCAAGCCTTAGACCTTCGTACGCTTGCGGGCTGGTCACCTCGTGCACCAAGTGCCGATCGATATAAAGCACCGTCGTGCCGTCGTCCTCGACGTGAACCACGTGTTCGTCCCACAGCCGGTCGTAGAGCGTGCGCGGGTACAGTGTGCGAGAGGCGTTCATGCTCGAACGATTATGCCATTCGAGAGCGGAACATCGGCGCCCTACGCGCGTCTTAAGCGCAACCAGGAGAACGTCATGAGCAAGAGACCGAACAACGCGAAGACGCTGCAGCGTCGCCACTTTCTCGCAGGCGCGGCCGGCACGCTGCTCACGCCGTTAGCCGTGGCGCAGACAGCTTCGGCCGCGTTGCGAGTCAGCCCATCGCAAACGCTCGGTCCGTTTTATCCGCGCAACGCGAGTGAGCGGCCCGCCGAAACAGACGCCGATTTGTTGCGCGTCGAGGGCGATCGGGTGCTCACCAAGGGTTTGCCGATTTACTTGACTGGCCGCGTGCTGGATCGGCGCGGTCAGCCGCTGACCAATATCGCAGTTGAAATCTGGCAGTGCGATGCGAACGCGGTGTACCACCACCCCGCAGGCGGCGCTGAAACCGAGCGCGACCCGAACTTTCAGGGTTACGGCGTGGCGCGCACCGATACAGCCGGCGCGTTTCACTTTCGAACGATCAAGCCGATCGCGTACCCGGGCCGCACGCCGCACATCCACGTCAGGGTGCAAGCGCCGGGCGCGTCGGCGTTCGCGACGCAGTTGTATTTGGCGGACGATCCCGGCAATCGGCGCGACTTTCTGTTTTCGCGCATGAGCGCCGATGAACAGGCCGCGCTGACTCTGAGATTCGAGCCGACAACTGCAGCCGGCGCAGCGCACGCACTGGCGCGCGCGACGCAGCAGATCGCGCGCGCGGACCTTGTAATTGCTTAGCTGACCGGCTAGCGCCTGGCCGCCTGATAAAGCGGCATTACCTTGTCGACATAGCCCTGCAAGTCGCGCAGGCGCGTTGCGCCACTCGGATGCGTCGACAAGAATTCGGGCGGTCCGCCGCCCCCCGTTGCCTGCCCCATCTTTTGCCACAGGCTCAACGCGGCACGAGGATCGTAGCCGGCGCGCGCCATCAACTCGACCCCGATGACGTCGGCTTCCTGCTCGTTCTCCCGGCTGTTGGGCAACACGAAGACGGCTTGACCGACCGTGCCGGTTATTTGCGGATCGAGCTGGACGCCGGTCAGTATCTGGATTGCTATCGAGCCGATGGTGGACGCTGCCTGCGTGCTCATCTGACGCGCGATGCGCTCGCGCGCGTGCTCGCGCAAGGCGTGAGCGATCTCATGACCCATGACCGCCGCCAACTCATCGTCAGTGGCATTCAGCCGCTCAATGAGTCCGGTGTACACGGCCATCTTGCCGCCGGGCATGGCCCAGGCGTTGATGTCTTTCGAGGTCAGCACGTTGGCTTCCCACGCCCATCCGGGCGCGTCCTGCCGGAACACCCGAGTCTGCGGAATCAACCGCTGCGCAATCGTTCGGACGCGCTGCACCTGCTGAGCATTGCGGTTCAACAAGCCTTTTTTCTGGGCCTCGGCCATCATCTGGTCGTACTGCTTATCAGCCGCCGCTTCGATTTCCTTCGCGCTGACGACCGAGCTCACCTGCTGCTTGCGCGTCACTCCAACGGCGCCCGCGTCGGTGGTCTGAACGGTTTCGCACGCGACGAGAAAAGTGAGAGCGGCAAAAGGTACGGCACGGAACAGAAAGTTCATGGCACAAGCTCCTCGCGAATTCAGCGGTTACCCGGCGTCCGCGCGAGCGGCAATCGCCGGAATCTCATGCGACACATCACCGTTTTGCGCGCGTTGCAGCAATGCATGGTCCATTAGCACCAGGGCCAGCATCGCTTCCGCGATTGGCGTCGCGCGAATGCCCACGCAGGGATCGTGCCTGCCGTGGGTTTCCACGACAGTAGCTGCGCCTGCACGTGTGATCGAACGCCGTGGCAGCCGGATGCTTGAGGTCGGCTTCAGGGCGATCGACACTTCGATGTCCTGGCCGGTCGAAATTCCACCGAGCACGCCCCCGGCGTTATTGGTGACGAACCCATCGGGCAACATTTCATCGCCATGCTCCGACCCTTTTTGCGGCACGGCCGCAAAGCCAGCGCCGATCTCAACGCCTTTGACGGCATTGATCCCCATCATCGCGTGGGCGATATCGGCATCGAGCTTTGCAGCGAGCGGCGTCCCGAGGCCGGCCGGCACGGCGGTCGCCACCACGCGTAAGCGGGCTCCCACTGAATCGCCGCTCTTGCGTAGCGCATCCATGGCTTCCTCGAGCCTGGCGACGATCCGCGAATTCGGCGCAAAGAACGCGTTGGTTTCGACCTCGGCCCAGCTCACAAAAGGAATCTCGATTTCACCGAGTTGCTGCATGCAACCGCGCACCTCGGTGCCGAACTTCGAGCGCAGCCACTTTTTTGCGACGGCGCCGGCAGCGACCATTGGCGCCGTCAAGCGCGCCGAGGAACGACCGCCGCCGCGCGGATCGCGCAGTCCGTACTTGCGCCAGTAGGTGTAGTCAGCGTGCCCTGGGCGAAAGGTATCGATCAGGTCTTCGTAATCGCGCTCCTTCGAATCTTCGTTGCG
>JACCSD010000288.1 GCA_013813185.1 Burkholderiaceae bacterium | reverse complement strand
GCGCCGTGGGCAGTCGGCCCGACGCCGACCGACTCGCCGACGCGAATCTCGCCTGCGTGTACGGTGCCGGTCACTACCGTGCCGATGCCGGACAACGTGAAACAACGGTCGATCGCCATCCGGAAGTTTCCGGCAGTCGTTCGCGCCGCGCGGCTCGTTTCGTCTTCGATCGAATGCGCGAGCAAGTGCGCTAGCAGCACATCAACGCCTTCGCCACTGAGCGATGAAACCGGGAAAACCGGCCAGCTCTCGGCGGCAGTAGCACAAACACGATCGGCAATCTGGAGCAACACTTCATCGACGCGCTCGGCCGACACGGCATCGATCTTGGTGACCGCGACGGCGCCTGCGCTAATACCAAGCAGCAGCAGAATGTCCAGATGCTCATCGGTCTGCGGCATCACACCGTCGTCAGCGGCGATCACCAGCAGCGCAAAATCCACACCGGTAGCGCCCGCGAGCATCGTGTGAATGAATCTCTCGTGCCCCGGCACATCGACGAAACCCAGGACATCGTCGCCGACCGGCACATAGGCGTAGCCGAGCTCGATCGAGATGCCGCGCTTGATTTCCTCCGGCAATCGATCGGTGTCGCGGCCGGTCAATCGCTTGATCAGCGATGTCTTGCCGTGATCGATATGCCCCGCAGTTCCGACGATCATGGCGACATCAGCGCGCGAATATTCTCGACAAAGGCAGCTTCGTCGCGCGGCAACAGGCAGCGCAAGTCGAGCCACAGCGCGCCGTCGGCGATGCGGCCGATCACCGGCGTCGGCAACGCACGCAGTCGGTCCTGCAACCGTTCGATCGCGCGACCGCTGACTTTGGCGCCCGGGCGCAATGCCAGCGCTGCCGACGGCAAACGCTCGGCCGGTAGGCTGCCCGAACCGATCTGGCTGGCGCAGTCTTCTACCGCGACCGAAAAACTAGGTGCGACCGCACTTTTCAGTGCACCTGCAATTCGCTCGCAAGCAGCGCGGATGTCGGCTTGCCTGCGCGTCAGCAGCGCAAGCGTCGGCAAGCGTTCTTCGAGCCGATGGCCGCTCGCGTAGATGCGCAACGTTGCTTCCAGCGCAGCCATCGTCAGCTTCGAGACACGCAGCGCGCGCTTCAACGGGTCTTTCTTGATTTTCGCGATTGCGTCTGCGCGGCCGACGATCAGTCCCGCCTGTGGCCCACCGAGTAGTTTGTCGCCCGAAAAGGTCACGACATCGGCGCCGGCGGCGAGCGACTCCTGCGGTAATGGTTCCTTGGGCAGCCCGTGCAACGCCAGGTCGACCAGCGCTCCTGCTCCCAGATCCACCATGTACGGCACTCCGTGCGCGTTTGCAATCCGCGCCAACGTTGCGTCGTCGACGGTTGCAATGAACCCGGTGATTGCGTAGTTCGACCAATGCGCCTTGACGATCAATCCGGTCTTCGGCCCACACGCGTCTTCGTAGTCGCGCGCGTGCGTGCGATTGGTCGTGCCGACTTCGACCAGCTTGCAGCCCGCGGCTTTCATGATGTCGGGCATCCGGAACGCGCCGCCGATCTCGATCAGCTCACCGCGCGAAATGATCGCTTCCTTACGCGTGGCGAGCGCTTTCAGCGACAGCAACACCGCCGCGGCGTTGTTGTTGACGACCGTGGCCGCTTCGGCGCCGGTCAGCTCGCGCAGCAGGTCTTCGACGATATGGTCGCGGTCGCCGCGGCCGCCACTGGCCACGTCGTACTCGAGCGCGGTGTAGGTTCGCATCGCTGTGGCGACTGCGGTAATGGCCTCTTCCGCCAGCAACGCACGTCCGAGATTCGTGTGAATCACGGTGCCGCTCAGGTTGAATACCGGGCGCAGCCGCGAAGCCCAGACCTGCGATAGGCGCAGCCGCACTTGTGCGATCAGGGTGTCGCTATCCGGAACCGCCGCGCCCGCAACGATAGCTGCGCGGTTTTCGGCCAGTACGTCCTGCACCGCGCGCTTGACCTGCAACGTCCCGTGCTCAGCGGCGACCGCGTTCAATTGCGGCGCAGCCAGCAGCCGATCGACCGCCGGCAGGCGAGCCGCTGCATCCGGCGAGGAGTTGGACTTGAGTCCGCCTGTCTTGTCTTCGCTTGATTCGCCCGTACCGGGCAGAGCCAAGTTAGGCATCGCTACGAACTGCCGGGATGAAACAACAAATTCGGCCCCGAGCGCGCGTAGCCCTGCTCATCGACCAGCAGGTCGAGCGCCAGCGTGGCCAGGTCATCGGCGGTCGGATCAAGATGCGGGTCTTTTTCCTGATAGAAGATCTTCAGATAGCTCTTGCATTCGTCGCACGTTTCGGCGCGGGCCGCGGGCTCGGCCTTTGAATCG
>JACCSD010000247.1 GCA_013813185.1 Burkholderiaceae bacterium | reverse complement strand
CTTGTCGGTCCGCAAGCCGTGAAACACCGAATGCCGTATGCGGCCATCGCTGGTCCATTCACCAAACGACACCTCGGCCACCAGTTTCGGACTGACCCAATGGCCTTTGATGCTGGTCGGCAGCTGATGAAAAGGTGGCTTCGATGTCTTCATCGCGCTCAACTTCGCGTGCAGATCGTTGAGCGTCTTGTGATCGAAGCCGGTGCCGACATTGCCCGAATAGAGCAAGCGACCCTGCGCATCATGCACGCCCAGCAGCAGTGAGCCTATTCCGGTGCGGCTGCCCTTCGGATCCGTGTAGCCGCCGATGACAAATTCCTGCCGCTGCGTGCATTTCAGCTTTATCCATGTGGGCGAACGCGCCGATACATAGGAAGAATCGGCGCGCTTGCCGATCACACCCTCAAGGCGCAACCGACACGCCGCTTCCAGCAGAGAACCGGCATCGGCTTCAAAGTCCTCGCTGAACTTCAGAGTGCTTGACTCGTTGCCGCTCATTAGCTGGCGCAGCAAATTTCGCCGCTCGTGCAGCGGAACCTGGCGCAGATCGTTTTCTGCGTAGTACGGCAAGTCAAACACCACGTAATGGATATCTCCCGTGGCGGATGCGTCGAACGCGTTCTGCAGCGCTTGAAAGTCGGTGCGGCCCTGCCCCGACTCGATCACGATCTCGCCATCGATCCATCCGTTCGGCAGATTCAAGCCGGCGATCGAAGGGAGCAAGTGCTTGAGCTTCGACGTCCAGTCGTGGCCACGCCGCGTAAACAGCCGGATGTCGCCGCCGTCGATGCGGGCGAGCATGCGATAACCATCGAACTTGATTTCGTAGATCCAATCGCCTTGGGTGGGCGCGGAACTGGCGAGCGTTGCCAATTGCGGCGCCAGAGCCAGCGGCAATTTCGCGTGTCGGGCGCCGCCGGGTAGCGGCGTGGAGTCGACGTTTCGCTCCTTCGAAGTTTTCTTGACTCCCACGCGCCTTGTCACCGGCTTCGCTGCAACCGGAGCGCCGTTGTTCGCGTTCACGCTGTCAGGCAGTGCCTCGGTGACTTCGTACTCAGCCGCCGGTCGCGCAGTTTCGTCGCGCTCCTTGATCAACAGCCACGGCTCCTGGCGCTCGTTGCCCCGGCCGCGCATCCGTACCAGCGTCCAGCGGCCCTGCAGTTTTTCCCCTTGCAGCTCGAACTTCAGCTTGCCTTGACGATAGCCATCTTGTGCATCGCCCGTCGGAATCCACACGCCTCGGTCCCACACGATGACGGTGCCGGCGCCGTACTGCCCCGGCGGAATCACGCCTTCGAACGTCGCATACGCGAGCGGGTGGTCTTCGACATGCACCGCCATGCGCTTGTCGGCAGGGTCGAGGCTCGGACCTTTCGGGACGGCCCAACTCTTCAACGTACCGTCGAGCTCGAGGCGAAAGTCGTAGTGCAGGCGCCGCGCTGCGTGTTTCTGGATCACGAAACCGAGCGCCTTGCCCGGCCGCGTGACCACGCCCTTCGGTTCGGAAGTGATTCCGAAGTTGCGCTTGGTCCAATACTTTTGCAGGCTGTCGGACATCGTGCCTTAAACGCAAACGATGTGCCTGTACTGGCGGAGGCGGACTCTAACTAAGACCATTCCAGACTAGTTTCAAACATTCCGAAAGTGTCCAAGAATACGCCCATTCCCCTCTGTGAGTCATCCAGAAGTTTCTTGACTCGTTCAAGTTGTTCCGGCAGATTCCGAAATGGAAACGTAGGTAGATACGTACGCAGACGGAGTTAGGCGGAGGAATGGCGCGAGCGATTCACAGGCTGTCGAAGCGGGAAATCAAGCAGGCAGATGCACGCGGACTGCTCAACGATGGCGGCGGCTTGAACCTGCAGATCGCCGAGGGCGGCTCGAAGGCCTGGATATTCCGCTACGTGCGCGGCGGTGAAGAACGGCGCATGGGCTTGGGCAGCTTGATCACGGTCACGCTGGACGAAGCACGCGATCTGGCCCTGACTCAACGCAAGCTTCTGCAGGCCCGCATCGATCCGCTCGATAGCAGACGCGCCCAGGCGGCAGAATTGACGCAGGAGCGTCGCAAACTCGAAGCGAGCACGAAGACCTTCGCCGAGTGCGCAGAGGCCTACATCGCCGCTAACGAGGCCAAGTGGCGCAATCCAAAACACCGCGCTCAATGGCGCGCCTCGCTGGCGACGTATGCCTCACCCGTATTCGGAAGCATCCCGGTTGCCGACATCGGTACTCCGCTCGTATTGGAGGCGCTGCAGAAAATCTGGAGCACCAAGACGGAGACCGCTTCCCGAGTACGCGGTCGCATCGAGCATGTGCTCGGGTGGGCCACCCTGCACGGCTATCGCAGCGGCGACAACCCGGCCAAGTGGAACAAGCATCTAGAACAGGCGCTACCCAATCCGGCCAAGATCATCGCCGTCGAACATCATCCGGCCATGCCGTACGAGGAGCTGCCGGCATTCCTGCCGCGTCTGCGTGAACAGGAAGGCATCGCAGCCATTGCGCTGGAATTCCTGATCCTGTGTGCAGCCCGCACGGGTGAAGTCATCGGCGCGCGCTGGTCCGAGATCGATCACGACGAGCGCATCTGGACGGTCCCGGGGCAGCGGATGAAAGCGGGCATCGAACATCGGGTGCCGTTGCCCGCGCAAGCACTCGATGTTCTGAAACGCGCCGCCAGCATGCGGCTGCGTGGCAATCAGCACGTATTCCCGGGCGGAAGGGAAGGCAGCGGATTGTCGAACATGGCCATGCTCGCGTTGCTGCGTCGCATGGGCCAGACCGATATCACCACGCACGGCTTTCGCGCGACGTTCAAGACCTGGGCGAGCGAGCGCACCAATTACCCGAACCGGATCGTCGAGACCGCCCTCGCCCACCAGCTCGAAGACAAGGCCGAGAAGGCCTACACGCGCACCGACTTGCTGGCCAAGCGCCGGCGCCTGATGAACGACTGGGCGAAGTACTGCTACTCGCCTGTGACTTCGCAAGCCGACAACGTGATCAACCTACGGAAGGAGATAGCAGGCTAGATCCCAGTTTTGACCATGCCCACCGACACCGCTGCGGAAACAGCGGCCGGCAGGGCTTCCCAATCAACCTCAACGAGCGAGGTAGTCATGAGCGATTCAGAGTTTACGGGCCAACGCGGCGGCCATTGGTACCAGGTGACGCTGCTAAAAAAAGGCGTAGACGCCCGCGCCGCCAGCTTCAGCGACTTCAAAATCGTGCGCGTGCTGGCTTCGAACAGCACCCATGCCACCCTAGTCGCGCGCGAGCTGTTCGACGCGCAGACAGCATTCGATCCGATGCGGCTGCCCGAATGAGCGCGCTCGATCAAGTCCCGCATTCGCCGACGCCATGGCACCTAGCGAAGCGCGTATCACTGGATCATCGTGCCGCTGATAGCCGCTGGATCAAGCTGCCCGCGGGCGAATGGCTCGGGATTACCAACGCCAGGGGCAACAGCATCGCCTTTACGAAGCGCGCCGACGATGCGCTCATCATCCTGGCCGCACCGCTGATCTATGACGCCCTGCTCGAATGCAGCGAAGCGATCCGCTACCCGCGCGGAGTGACTGAGGGCGAATGGGTTGCATTGCGGGCCAAGGTCACGCATGCGCTGATGGCGGTGTACCCATGAGCGACGACGACAAGCGCACCGAAAAGCTGGTGCGTGCGCTCAACGCCGCCGGCGACCGCGTTCAGAGCGCGCATAACGAGCTCGCGAGCGCAGTGTTTGATCTGCAAACCGCCGTCGACGTGCTGCTGCCATTGCCGCCCGCGGCCGACGTTCGGCGCACCGACCGGCTGCTGGCCGTGGCAGAGCTGCAAATGTCCGAGGTGCGCGGCTGCTTCGCCCGGCTCGAAGTCCGGCTGGCGCAGCTGCATCAGCTGGCAGCGGTAGCCACACGATGAGCAATTCAACGAACGAGGAACGGGCGCGCTATGTAGTCACGCAGCTCGAGGACTTGCACCAGCAGATCCGCGCGCTGGTCGATGTGGCCGAAGAATTGCTCGGCGCGCTCGACGAAATGGAACGGGTTGTCGCTCGCGCGGAATGGACTGCGCGCAAGATGCCGGCGCGGAACAAAGGCCTGGGAAAGTCCAAAAAGTGATACAAGAAAGGCCGAGGAAGGCCCAAAATCGCTTACTAGGGCCAGAATTCGGCATACCGAATTTCACACTTCCAAGGCCGCCTTGGCTAGCATCGCCGCCGTGACCGACAATGAAACGTTCTGGCCATCGATCGAAAGCGTCAAAGCGGAGATGCTCGAACTCGAGCGCGCCGGCCGCATCGCCAAACATTACAAATATTGCGACGGCGCGATGGATGCGTCGGAGCGTTTCTTTCGAGCGAAAGAGCTTGCCGCCGAGCAAGACAAGGCGCGCACCTGGCGCCGGCGTTAAAGCCCGCGGCGCAGCAGGCGCAGGCGTTGCCGGTCCATCATAGAAACCAAGTTTCTAACGCTGGCGATCGGCCGCCTGCATCTGCCAGCTCGTCAGAGAAAGCAACGAATCGCTCATCGCTCGCGACCATCGGTGCGAATCTTTCAGCTCCGAGCACGACGCACAAAGTTTCCAGCGCTGCGAGCCGATCCAACACCGATTGATCGGACGGCATCAAAGCTTTCGAATCAGCCCCGCAGTGATCGCGCGCGCGAGATCCATTTCCAGGCGCTCGACTCGATTGCGTAGCGGTGCAGCCGCACGTTCGATCTCATCGGCCACTGCCTGCGCCAACTCTAGCGCCGCGCTCTCATCATCGACCAGATCGGCGAATGCGTCTGCCATCCGGCGAATGTCAGCCGGGGTCACGAGCATCGCCTGCCGGCAGCGTGTTCACTTTCGTTGAGGGTGGTGAGCAAGTAGAGCGTGCTAGGGCTTGCTGGTAAATTGTTAGCATTGCTAACAATCCTCTGGTCATTGCCTACGCGTATGGATTGCGCAATTTTGCTTTGACTCATGTCGTACCTCGGGCCAATTTCACTCGGGGCCGAAAACTTCTTCGCGCAACGAATCGATACGCGCGTGCAGCCGATTTTCGAGGTCATCCAAGTGCGCGTAAAAATCCTCGATCCGTTTGGTCTGCTGGTTAAAGCCTGCCTGCAGCATTGGGTCCGGCTTTTTGATCCGCTCCTCCGCGCGCAGGATCGACACATCGACATAACTGCGGACGGCAGTGAAAACGATTTCGGGCGTGAGTTGCGCGCCGGGAAATTCTGCTTTCAGCTCGCGCAGCGCTTTCTCCAAGCGCGCCGACGTCGTCTCAACAAACGTTTTTTTTGACTCCGCCGACTCCCTGATTTTCAGTTCGTGGACAAATTCTTCAGCTGTCAGCTCGCGCCACTCGCGAGGCGTCAGCGCACGAGCTGTTTTGGCCATTGGTCCGCCGTCCACTTTAATAGCTCACCAGCGCGTAGCGCGCTGCGTCGACACTGACCCACGAGATAAGGCGCTCGGCGCGCAATGCCGCCAAATTATTTTCCCAGAGTGAGACTAGCGACTGCGCGCCCGACACTGGATCGGTCAGCAGTTGTATCGAGGCTTGACGACTCGTGTCGACGGTAACTTGGCCATCATCGGCGACCACGATGCGATCGCCATCGGCCACGACCAGCAAGCGCTGCAGCGGCGAGCCTTCAGTCTGCGCGCTCCGGGTTACCAGCAACGGCATGCCGAGGATGCTGCCGCCGCGCACGCTGGCATCTGGAAAAGCGCGGACGTTGCCCGCCGTCAGGACGGACGATAGAACAATCGCAGTCGACGGATGCGCAATCACGACCGCGTTCCGCAAGCTGCTGCCGGACGTGGCGAGCGAGTCCAGCATCGTCGTAAGCGTCGTCGTAATTTGCGCGGCCGATGAACCGGCGCTAGAGGTTGGAGTGATGCCGTTGGTAATGCTGGCCGGATGCCCGGACGTGGCCGCTTCGTCTGGGTCCAAAAAAGCGCGGTCAGTGCCGGCCACAATCGCCGCGGTCAGCGCTCGCTCGACCACACTTGAGGCTGCTGGCGATGAGAAGCGCACCAGCTCTTCGGTCAGCGCGCAAAGCATTGCCAGCTTGTGCGGCAGCAACGTCAGCAGATCGAGCGACAATGCGACTGCCGGTTTGGGCGCAGCTTGATCGACAAACGTGGCCGCCGCCTGATTTTCGAGCACCGGTACGCGGGTTCGAAATGGCGCCGAGCGCGTTTGCATTTTCCCGAGCACGGTTTGCTCGTCGACCAACCCAATAAATTCGGCCGACATCGACGCGTAACCACTCAGCTCGCTGGCGAAGCCGGCATCGAGGGTAGTACCGGCAGCAACCGCGGCCTTCAGCACCATCGACGCCATCAAATCGCGCCGTACCGTCGGGTTTTCGAGCGCCTTTTGAGGGTCGCCTTGATTCGCCAACAACGCTTGAGCGAAGACTGCGAAAGATGTTGCCATCGTCGAATACTCCCGGGGTTTCGACGATCCTTGCATGTTGCAAACTAACGCCTTGTTTTTGCAACCGTCGAGCGCCAGATCGAAGTGCGGCTTTTGCCCGCGGCCGACTGTTGCAACTGGTCGAGCAGGTCGACGGCCGCAGCGGGACAAGGCTCGACGCCTTCGAGTACCTTGGCGGCGAGAGTCGTCGAGCCGCAGGCGGTAGCGAGTTGCGTTCGCA
>JACCSD010000260.1 GCA_013813185.1 Burkholderiaceae bacterium | reverse complement strand
GGCGGCGGTGAGATCGTTGCGGCTGGCACGCCGGACGACGTCATTGCGAATGCACGCTCGCATACCGGCCGTGAGCTGCATGCGTATCGGACAGCGCTGGCCGATAAGGCACCGCGCGTAAGAGATCTAACAGAAAAGTATCAGTCGGAGTCTGACGCCAGACACAAGCGCGACCAAACCTCCCCGAAGCCGGCGTCAGACTTTGGTGGAACCTCGATACAAATCGTTAATGCACGTGAACACAACCTGAAGTCGATCGATGTCGAGATTCCGCGCGACACCTTCACGGTGATCACCGGCGTCTCGGGCTCAGGCAAATCGACGCTTGCGTTCGATATCCTGTTCAACGAAGGCCAGCGGCGCTACCTGGAGTCGCTGAACGCCTACGCGCGCTCGATCGTGCAGCCCGCGGGCCGGCCCGACGTCGACGCGATCTACGGCATTCCGCCCACGGTGGCTATCGAACAGCGCACGTCGCGCGGAGGCCGCAAGTCGACCGTGGCCACGTTGACCGAGATCTATCACTTCCTGCGCTTGCTGTATGTGAAGCTCGGCGTGCAGCATTGTCCGAAGTGCCAGGTGCCGGTCACGCCGCAATCGTTCGACACAATCGTCGCGCAGGTGACGCGTGAGCTAAAGGGCGTGCACATCGGAGTGTTTGCGCCGCTGGTGGTCAACCGCAAAGGCGTGTACACCGATCTGGCCAAGTGGGCGGCGGCTCGCGGACACTCGCACCTGCGAGTCGACGGCGATTTTCTGCCGACCGCCAAGTTTCCGCGTATCGAGCGCTTCAAGGAACACACGATCGAACTGCCCGTCGCCGACTTCGTCGTGCAAGCGGAAAGCGAAGACCGGCTGCGCGGCGCGATCGCGACTGCGCTCGAACACGGCCACGGTGTGGTGACGATTGCGTGGCCGCTCGGAAAATTGAGGGACGCGATCGACGGCGGTGCCTGGACCGCGGCGCTCGAGCAAAAAAGTTTTTCGACCAAGCGCGCCTGCCCTTCGTGCGGCGTGTCGTTTCCCGAGGCCGACCCGCGCTTGTTCTCGTACAACTCGAAGCACGGCTGGTGCACCGGCTGTTTCGGCACGGGCTTGAAGCTGACCGGTTTCGACGCGGAGCAAAGCGGCGAAGAGGTCTGGTGGAACGCGTGGTACGAAGGCGAGACCGCGCCGTGCGAGAGCTGTAACGGCAAACGCCTGAACCCAACCGCACTGGCGGTTACGTTCGCCGGCAAGTCGATCGCCGAGCTGGCCGAGCTGCCGGTCGCGGACGCGGGAAGATTGTTTAACCGCTTGACCTTGAGCGGCCGCGAAGCAGAAATCGCGCGCGACGCGCTGGCAGAAATCCGCTCGCGCCTGTCGTTTCTCGAAGAAGTCGGACTTGGCTATCTCGCCCTCGGCCGCGCAGCGCCGACACTGTCAGGCGGCGAAGCGCAGCGCATTCGCTTGGCTGCCCAGTTGGGTTCGAACTTGCAGGGTGTCGCGTACATCCTGGACGAGCCGACGATCGGGTTGCACCCGCGCGACAACCGCATCCTGCTGAATGCGCTCGAGAAGCTGGAAGCGAAAGGCAATACGCTGGTCGTCGTCGAGCACGATGAAGATACGATCCGCCGCGCGAAGCACTTGATCGACATCGGTCCCGCCGCCGGCGTGCGCGGCGGAAGAGTTGTGGCACAGGGCACGGTCGATGATTTGATCGCCGCACCCGAATCGATGACCGGCAAGTGGCTGCAGTCGCCGTTGGCACACCCACTGCATCCGCGCCGCAAGGTGGATGCATCGAGCGCGCAGCTCGCCGTGCGCGGTGCGCGAATGCACAACCTGCGTGCGGTCGACGCCGCATTTCCTCTCGAACGCCTGACTGTAGTGACGGGAGTTTCAGGCAGTGGAAAGTCAACGCTCGCACGCGACGTGTTGCTTGCGAATCTGCAGACCGTGGTCGGCCAGCGGGGAGCAAAGGAAGCCTGGATCGGCTGTAGTGCGATCGACGGCTGGCGCGAGCTCGATCGTGTGCTGGAAGTCGACCAGACACCGATCGGCAAGACGCCGCGCTCGTGCCCGGCGACGTACGTCGGCTTCTGGGACGCTATTCGCCGGCTGTATGCAGAGACGCTCGAAGCTCGCACGCGCGGCTACACCGCGAGCCGCTTCTCGTTCAACACCAAAGGCGGACGGTGCGACGCGTGCGACGGCCAAGGCGTGCGCACGATCGAGATGAGTTTTCTGCCGGACGTCAAGGTGTTGTGCGACGTGTGCGGCGGCGCGCGGTTCAACGAAGAAACGCTCGCGATCAAGTGGCGCGACAAGTCGATCGGCGATGTGCTGCGAATGGAAATCGATGAGGCGGTCGAGTTTTTCGCGGTCCACCGGTCTATTTCGCATTGTCTGCGGCTGCTGCGCGATGTCGGCCTCGGCTACCTGACGCTGGGCCAGCCGTCACCGACGCTATCCGGCGGCGAAGCGCAGCGCATCAAGCTGGTCACCGAGCTCGCGAAAGTCAGAGACGATCTGACGCACCGGGGTCAGCGCGCGCCGCGGACGCTGTATGTGCTCGACGAACCCACGGTCGGCCTGCACATGGCTGACGTCGACAAACTGATTCGCGTCTTGCACCGGTTGGTCGACGGCGGAAACACAGTCGTCGTCATCGAGCACAACCTCGATGTGATTGCCGAAGCCGACTGGATCTTTGACCTCGGCCCCGAAGGTGGGGCCGGCGGCGGACGCATTGTTGCGCAATGCACGCCCGAGGATCTCGCGAAAAAACCAACGCCGACCGGGCAGGCACTACTCGAATTCAATCAGCGCATCCGGCGGCCAGCGGTTCCTCGACCTCTGTTGCCGGCCGCAGCCGCATGCGCCAGCGCTGCATAACCGGCGGCATTACGGCGGCCTTGACTTTGCCATTTGCCTGGCGCGCATGCCGTCAGCGCAGAGTAAGCACGATCGGCTGATGGTCGGATGCCTGCGTTTGCTGATCGACGTGCAACGACTCGACACGCGGCATCACGTCGGGACTGACGAAAAAGAAATCGCAGTGCAGTTCGCCGTGGTCACCGATGCGGTTGTAGAGGCAGAACGTCGCGGGATACGGCTCGCCCGGGTGCAGCCGATCCCACGGATTGGTCAGCGCCGGCGTGCCGCTGGAAAACGGCGCCCCCATGCGTGCATGCAGATCGCTGCCGTACTCGAGGTTGAAGTCGCCACAGATGACCGTTGCGCGCGGCCGCACGAACGTCTGGAACGGCCCACCGTCGTTCATCGTGATCTCGGCCGCGGAGGAGTGCGCGTAGCCATCAGCATAGATGCCGCGCAACGCCTCGACCTGCGCTGAGCGCTGCGCCAGCGAATACCATTCGAGATGGTGGGCGATCACGCGCAGATCGCCAAACGGTGCCGCCACCACCGCTTCGAACGCAATACGCGGCATGCCGGGCTTGCCAGGATCCGCTGGATACGGCAACGCCCAGCGGTAGACCTGCCGCACCGGAAGCCGCGACAGAATCATGTTGCCGAACCGGCGTCGCTTGCCGCATTCGGCCGGGTGATCGACTGCGACCGCGGGAAACGCCGCGTAGCCGGGCAGCAGCGCTGCGAGCTCAGTGAACTGGTCGCGCGCGTCGTTGCCCGCCAGCCGCGGAGCCGGGAAGTTGTCGGCGACCTCCTGTACGCACAGCACGTCAAAATCGGCGATGCGCTTTGCCTCGGAGACGATGCGCGCCGGATCCACCCGCCCGTCGATGCCGCAGCACCATTGCACGTTCCAGCTCATGATCTTCATTTGATTCCCGCGCGCATGAAGGACTGCACGAACTGCCGCTGGAACAACAGGAACGCGATCAAAAGCGGACCTGCGGACAGCAATGTCGCCGCGTTGATGATCGACCAGTCGATGCCCTGGTCGGTGGCCGAGAACACCTGCAACCCGACCGTCAACGGCCGCGACTCCACCGAGTTGGTGATGATCAGCGGCCACAGGAAATTGTTCCAGTGATACGACACCGAGACCAGCGCGAACGCGAGATACGTTGGCCTTGCCAGTGGCACATACACCTTCCATAGCGTGGCGAGCGGCGAGCAGCCTTCGACGCGCGCAGCCTCGTCGAGCTCCTTCGGCACGGTCTTGAACGTCTGGCGCAACAGGAATATCCCGAACGCGCTCGCGAAATACGGCAGCCCGATCGCGAGAATCGTGTCCTTGATGCCGAGCGCGGTCATCGTGCGGTAGTTCTCCACCAGTAGGACGTCGGGCATCACCATCAGTTGCACGAGCACCAATGCGAACGCGACATCGCGCCCCGGAAACTCGAATCGCGCGAAGGCGTAGGCTGCTAATGTAACCAGCACCAGTTGCGCGCCCAGGATCATCGTCACCAGGGTCACGGTGTTGACGAAGTAGCGGGCAAACGGCGCCGCCTGCCACGCTTTCTCAAAGTTCTCGAGCGTCAGCGGCGCGCCCAGCACCAGGCGGGTCGAGAACTCGGCCGGATGAAACGCCGTCCAGAACGCGAACAGAAGCGGCAACACCCAGAGGATGCCAAGCACCCACGCGGCCAGCGTTTCCAGCGCCAGCGCGCTGGCCCGGCGCTCGTAGAGTGCGGTGGCAGCGTTCACTGGTAGTGCACCCTGCGATCAAGCACGAAGAACTGCAGCAGCGCGGTGGTGGCAAGGATCGCGAGCAACACCATCGTCAGCGTGGCCGCATACGACGAATCCCAGAAGCGAAACCCGGTCTCGAAGACGTAGAACAGCAGCAGCGACGTGGCGTTGTCAGGCCCGCCACGCGTCATCACGACGACATGATCAACCAGCCGGAACGCGTTGATCACCGCGTTGACAAGCACGAAGAGCGTCGTCGGCATCAACAGCGGCAGGGTGACACGACGGAAAAAGTGCCACCGCGAAGCACCTTCGATCGCTGCCGCCTCGGCCAAGTGGGGCGACATCGACTGCAGTGCGGCCAGATAAAAGATCATGAAAAATCCGGCTTCCTTCCAGACCGTGACGATCATCAATGCCGGAAGCGCAGTGGACTTACTGCCGAGCCAATTGTGGGTCGCAAACCCGAACGAGCGCGTGAGCTGTTCGAGCAACCCGTACTCGGGCGTGAAGAAAAACAGCCAGATATTCGCCACCGCGATCATCGGCAGCACCGTCGGCGTGAAGTACGCGAGGCGCAGCAGGCCGCGCCCCGCCAGCCGTCCGTTGACCCAAAGCGCCATTGCCAGCGCGATCACGATCGACAGCGGGATCGTGCCGAGCGCGTACCAGAGGTTGTTGATCAGCGATTGCCAGAAGATCGGGTCGTCTACCAGCGTCCGGTAGTTGTCGAGCCCGATGAACACCGCGGGCCGCGACGCTCTTGGCGTCGAGAAAAAACTGTGCCATAGGTTCGCGACCGCCGGATAGTGAGTGAAGAGTGCGAGCAGAAATAACGCCGGCAACAGCATCAGCCAGCCATAGACCCATTGGGTCGTGCGAGTCATCTGCCCCTCACTGCGTGTTCACGAGCGGAAAGCCGCGCGCGCAAGATCCGCCACTTGCCGGCGGATGCGCGCGCGGGGATCGCAGCTACTTGTAAGACCGCAACAGCCGCTCGGCCTCGCGTTGTGCGTCCTTCATCGCTTGCTCCGGCGTCTTCGTGCCGGTCAATGCCGCCTGCAAGCCGTCGTTCAACGCCTTGGTCACGCGTTGGTTGTCATGCGTCGACAGCTCGGCTTTCGCATAAGGCAACTGGTCGCGCGCGACAGCGGCGGGCGGAAAATCCTGAACGTACTTTTTCATCACGGGCGTTTCGAACGCAGCTGGCGTGACGGCCACGTAACCGGTATCGATGCCCCACTGTGCCGCGCGCTCAGGCTGGGTGGCCCACTTGACGAACTTCAGCGCGGCCTCCCGCTGTGCCGGCGTCGTCTTCTTGAACAGATAGAAATTGCCGCCGCCCGTCGGGCTGCCGCGCTGCTTGCCCGCGGGCAGCATCGCCACGCCGAAATCGAACTTGGCATTGTTCTTCACGTTGGTGAGGTTGCCGGTGGTGGTCCACATCATCGCCATCTTGCGCTCAAAAAAATCGCGCGGTGTCGTGCCCCATTCGACGATGCCCTCTGGATGTACTTTGTGCTTCCTTGCAAGATCGACCCAGTAACTCAGCGCCGCGATGACCTCCGGACGGTCGTAGTAGGTCTGTGTGCCTGCAGCGTTCATCAGGTTGACGCCATTTTGAATTGCGAACGCCTGAAACAACCAGTACGGAAAGCCCGATGACGGAACCTGGATACCCCACTGACTGACGTTGCCCGATGCATCACGTTTGGTGAGCTTCTGCGCGTAGTCGAGCTGTTCGGCCCAGGTTTGCGGCGGCCGGTTGGGATCGAGCCCCGCGGCCTTGAACATTTCCTTATTCCAGTAAAGGACAATGGTCGAGCGCTGAAACGGAATGCCCCAGGTCTTGCCGCCGGTCTGGCTGTTTTCCATGAAGCTGGGATAGAAGCTTTTCGCCCACGCCTGGTCGGCCGGCTTCATCACATCATCGAACGGGATGATCGCGTCCTCGTCGATCAACGTGTACATGTCGGTTGAGAGCAGGATCGACAGTACCGGGGGATCGCTCGCCTTCACCGCTGTCAGCGCCTTCGCAATCGACTCCTGGTAACTGCCCGAATAGATCGGGCGCAGCTTGATGCCGGGATTGTCTTTCTCGAATTCGGCAGCGTAACCGTCGATGGTCTTGGTGATCGGCCCGCCGACGGCGACCGGGTAGTAGAACGAAACCTCGACCGGTGTCTGCGCAAATGCAAGCGCAGATGCGAGCGCGCCCGCGCAACCGGCCAACCAGTGACTCAAACGTGCATACGACATTCGTCTCCTCCTCTTGTGTGAGTGGCGCGGCGCGCTCTAAGCGAGCATCGCCGCCACGTATGACTCGGGTGCGCGGATTCGCGCACCCGATGCATCAAAGCAGTGCCGAGCGACGCCAGCCCATGCGAGGCGGATCACATCACCTATTGTCAAACCCACCGCCCCCGACTCGCGCACCGCGACCTTCGTTTCGCCGAGACGGCAAACGACCAGTGAATCGCCGCCCAAATACTCGACGCTTTCGACGACCGCTGCGTGACCGCGGTCGCTTTGCAGCCGGATATGTTCCGGCCGCACGCCGAGCATGCCTCCTGCAAATTCCGCTGGCAACTCGGCGGGGCCCTGCGTGCCCGCAATGATCGCTCCGTCAGGGTGCGCAACGAGCGGCAGCAGATTCATCGGCGGCGTGCCGATGAACCGGGCAACGAATGTGTTCGCCGGTGTTTCGTAAAGATCGACCGGCGCACCGTTCTGCTCGATCGAACCCTGATTCAGCAGGATGACGCGGTCGGCCATCGACATCGCCTCGACCTGATCGTGCGTTACGTACACCATCGTGATACCGAGTTTGCGCTGCAGGGCGCGGATTTCGCTTCGCATCTCGGCGCGCAGCTGCGCATCCAGGTTCGACAGCGGCTCGTCCATCAAACACACCGGCGTGCGCCCGATGATGGCGCGGCCGAGCGCGACACGCTGTTGCTGACCACCCGAGAGCTGACCGGGCTTGCGATCAAGCAGTTTTGATAGCCCGAGCAACCCGGCAACGTCGGAGAGGCGACGCTTACGTTCTTCTTCCGACACCTTGCGCACGCGAAGGCCGAAGACGATGTTCTCGCCAACATCCAGATGCGGGAACAGTGCGTAAGACTGGAACACCATCGCGACATTGCGCTGAGCTGGCGGCATCCGCGTGACGTCACGTCCGCCGATTCTGATCGTGCCCGCATCGGCGGTTTCGAGGCCTGCGATGACGCGAAGCGTCGTCGATTTGCCGCATCCCGAGGGGCCGAGCAGCACGTTCAGCGTGCCCTCGCCGAGCGCAAAGGAAATATCGCGCACCGCATGCACGTCACCCCGCGGTGTCGTCCAGCGCTTGCTCACCGCTTGCAGTGCGATCGCGGACACGAAAGTGGGAGTTGCTTGTATTGGCGTCTAGGGGGTTCAGTGCGCTGCGCCCTGAACCGCAGCCCAGCTCGATCAGATCGTAACAAAGGGCCACGTGCCGCTACCACGGCACCTCTTAAGACTTAGACGATGACCTTCGCGAAGACGATTTCCGCGTCGAAGAGGTCTTCTTGCTCGACGATCTCTTCTTCGGCACCTTGCCGCCCGCTCGTCGTGCCTCCGATAATCCGATCGCGATCGCCTGCTTCTTGCTCGTCACCTTCTTGCCCGAGCCACTTTTCAGCGTGCCGCGCTTGCGCTCACGCATCGTCTTTTCGACTTTCTCCGACGCCTTTGCTCCGTACTTGGCCACGACATTCCTCCTTGATGGTGAAGTTCACCCACAAGCAAAGATCGTTCGCGGCACTGCTGCCTCGAGGGTAGCCGCCGCCGCTCGGGCCAAACTTGCTCTATGACTTGCCCACTTCTCACGGGATCGGCGCGCAGGGGGCTCACTATGATCCGGCGAAACCGCACAAGGACTACCGATGCGCTCCTGGCTCCCTCTGCTCTTCGCCTGCTTTGCCTGCAGCCCCACCTCTGCGCAGCGCGCGTCCGACTCGCCGCCGCGCATCGAAGAGCGCGTCGCGGAGATTCCGCAGACCGCGCTCGGTGCGCCGTGGGCGTTTATCGGCTTTGCGGTGACAACGCCCACCGATCCTCAATGGTTTGTCGCGACCAGCACGCCGCGTGGCGGTTCGATGGGGCGCCATCTTTCGGCGAGCGACGCTCATACGGCCGTTCTGGTGCTGTCGAGCGAAATACTCGACCAACCGGTCGACACCGATAGCGCGCTGCTCGAGCTGGCGCGCGCCCGGCATGCGAAGTTTTCTGAACGCTGGCAGATCGGCAAGCACGAAGAAACGATCGTGAGGCATGCGGGCACGCGCTGCGCCCGCCACACTCTGGAAGCGATACAACTCGAGGACACATCACCGCGCAAGAGCGCGGCCAAAGCGAACCAGCAGCGCGATTCGATGTCCGTTATCGGCATGTCGTGCGTGCATCCGACCGACTCGACGTTGCTGGTCGAAGTCGGCGTATCGGAACGCGGGCGCGCCATCACAAATTCACCAGCCGTCGTGCGCGACGCCGAGCAGGCGATCGCGAGCCTGGCGTTTCATCGCTTCAACGAACAGGCGCTGCAGAAGTCCGCCGAAGCCGCGCGGACGACCGGGCTGGCCGATGCCGAAGCCGTGTTGAAGCCGTATGTCGATGCCGACGCCGCCTGGGCGCGCTATTTTCTCGCGCAGATCATCGAGCGCGCACGGCCGGCGCCGGAGAACGCGGGCGTTCGCATCAAGGCGCTGCTCGAGCCGGCAGCAGAAAGAGGCCTGGCCGATGCGCAATGGTCGCTCGGCACGCTCTACCTGCGTGGCGCACCCGGCGTACCGAAGGACCCTTCATTGGCGGAAGCGTTGCTGCGGCGCGCGGCCGAGCGCGGCAACGCGGGCGCCGCTTACCAGCTCGGCATCGCGCAACTGTCGGGCGCCGACGGCATCGCAGCCAATAAGAAAGAAGGCGCGCTGTGGGTTCAACGCGCCGCGGTGCGTGGGTTGAAGGAGGCGCAGGAGTTGCTGAAAGGCACGCGCGACAAGCCCACCAAGAAATAATCGGGTGTCGACGCCTCAGTTGCCCGATGGCTTTGGTCATCGTGCGCCAGGCGACCTCGGAGATACGCGCCTAAGCGCGCAATAGTCATCGGCGGCATCGCCAGCACTCCGAACACGATGATGCCGAGCGGCAACAAGTTGCCCGGTCCCACCATCAACAGCATCGCCAAGAACTGGCCGGCCAGCAGCGCGAGACCCCAGCGCCAGGTTCGCTTCGGCTCGAGAAAGCCCAGCGTTCCGGCTGCGCACCGCCAGCCGCGGCCGCGATCAGCAGCCAGTGTTCTTTCTTCATGCCGCTACCTTAGTCGAGCGCGCTACGCTTATTGCATGATCGATGCCGATTTCGCTGCCGCTATTTCACGCACCGCGTTGTGCAACGTTTCGACCGAGTATCCGTACAAGCTCGATCAGGTCCTGGGCGGCGACGACGCGGTACGCGTACCGCGCGTGCTGCATCCGCTTTTTCACGGCAGCTACGACTGGCACTCGTGCGTGCACATGCACTGGACGCTGGCTCGATTGCTGCGGGCTCATCCACGTCATCCGCGTGCGGACGCAACGCGCCGGCACTTCGAAGAGCGGCTGACTGCTGCGAATGTGCAAGGCGAGCTCGCCACACTCGCGGCTCCGCATCGAGAATCGTTCGAGCGCCCGTACGGCTGGGGGTGGTTGCTGAAACTGGCGGCCGAATTGAATTTGCTCGCGGCGGACGACCGTGCCGCCTCCCGCTGGCTTGAGATCCTCGCGCCGTTGGCGCACGCGTTCGCCGAACGATTCGTCGACTTTCTGCCGCGGGCGACGTATCCGACGCGCGCCGGAACGCACGGCAACTCGGCGTTTGCACTCTTGCTTGCACTCGACTACGGCGAGGCTGCGCAACACCGTGCGCTGCATCGGCTGATCGCCGAGCGCGCCAACCTCTGGTTCGGCCGCGATCGCCGGTATCCGGCTGAGTACGAACCGAGCGGCGACGATTTTCTTTCGAGCGGGTTGGTAGAAGCCGCGTTGATGCGGCGCGTTGTCGACGGCTGTTCGTTTGCGGACTGGTGGAGCCAGTTCCAGCCCGCGCGCAACACGATCCACGGCTGGCTGCAGCCAGCCATCGTCAGTGACGCGAGCGATCCGAAGATCGTTCATCTACACGGGCTCAACCTGTCGCGCGCCTGGTGCTGGCGCCAACTTCTGCCCGAGCTCGATCCGGAGTTAAGGGCGTTCGCCGAAGAGTCGATCGCGCGGCACCTGGCGGCGTCAGTGCCCACCGCCACGCAGGGCGCCTATGTCGGCACGCATTGGCTGGCGTCGTTTGCGCTGCTCGCGTTAACGGAGAAATGAAAACGGCGGCGTCCTGAGGCACGCCGCCGCTGCATCCCAACGAGCTACTCACTTATAGAAGACGTAGTCGGCTTCGTACTTCACCTGCCGGCGCTGGCCTGCGCTCGATGCCGCGCAGGGCTCTTTCGGCGCCACGCCCCCGACCGTATTCAAGCGCTGGATGTACGTCACCCCCTGCATCGAACCGTTGCCCGTCGCGGGCGCGGCCTGTACCAGCTGCAACGGAATCGCGCCTTCCTTGCCGGGCGAAACCGCCAACTGCTTGCCAGTGACCTTGCTGCCGTCATTTGACTCCCAGGTCGGCCCACCGTAGTACTTGCCGACCGCCTTGCTGCGGTTCGCGTCCCATAGCGTCGCGGTCGGTGCGACGAACGTCCACTCGAATGTGCCGGCCGCTCCCTGCTTCTCACGGCATTCATAGGTCAGCTCGCCGACGCCGACAGTGCGCATCGAAACCTTACTGCCGGTCGGCACCGCGATCGGCGCCGGAACATCCGGAGCACTCGACATCATCGGCATGGACGAGCAGCCGATCACTACGAACGGCACCGCGGTTAGCGCGGCTTTGATTGAAACATTCATTAGGTAGTTCTCCCTGTCGAGGCCGGCGCGAACTGCCCCGGGGTGGGACTCAGCAAACTGCGCACCCGCCATCGGCTGCCGATACCGCGCGCGCATGCCTGTCATGAGCCGATCAGGCCGGTACGGGCGAAGAGCCGTTTCGGATGATGTCCCATGCATCTGCGCGCGCTGCAGGGCTGATTTCGTCGCCGGACCGTAAGAATCGTTGCCGCGCAGCGACCAAGGCGCTACCCGGGAGATCCGATGCGCCATTTGATTGCTGTTGCCGCCGTTCTCGCCACGATGCCCACCGCAGTAGCTGCCACCTGCCAAGCGACCAGTCCGAAGAACACCGTCGCGCTGGTCGAGCTGTACACGTCGCAGGGATGTTCGAGTTGCCCGCCGGCGGATCGCTGGTTGTCGCAGTTGCCGTCGCGCATTGATACAAACCGTGCAGTGCCGCTGGCACTGCACGTCGGCTACTGGGACTACATCGGCTGGAAAGATCCGTTTGCGAAACGTGAGTTCAACGATCGCCAGTCGCAGCTTGCTGCGTTGAACCGCAGCAACACGCGCTACACGCCCGGCGTTTTCTTACAGGGCCGCGACGCGAACTGGTCGTCGTCGAGTGCCTTCGACGCGCAGTTGCGCGCGGTCAATCAGCGGCCTGCCGCGGCCACGATCACGCTCGACAAGATCCAGACTCAGGGCGGCAAAGTCGATGTGCGCGCAAGTGCGGAGCTCGCTGCCCCCAGCTCAGCCAAGAACCCGCGGTTGATCGTGGCGCTGGTGCAAAACGGAATCTCGACCAAGGTCACGGCGGGCGAGAACCGTGGCGAAACACTCGCCAATGACCGCGTCACCCGCGCATGGTCGGGCCCGCTGCCACTTGGAACGCGGACCGTCTCTCTGGAAGTGCCGTCGACCGCGGCGCGTGATCTGGCGTTGGTCGCGTTCGTCGAAGACGACAGCGGAGTCTTGCAGGCGTTGCAGCTGCCGCTCGCCACCTGCAGTTAGATTCGATCTTCCTCGACGCCGTGACACGCAGCCTGCGTTTCACCGCCGGCATGCCGATACACCTTCAGTAACGGCACCTCGGCGCGGCAGCGCTCGTTCGCATGCGGGCAGCGCGGGTGGAACGTGCAGCCCGATGGCGGATTGAGCGGATTCGGCACTTCTCCGGCGACCGGCGTGCGCGCGCGACCGCTCATTTCCAGATCCGGAATCGCATCGAGCAGCATGCGCGTGTACGGATGACGCGGCGTGCCGAACAGGGTGGTGCGCGTCGCGAGCTCGACGATCTTGCCGAGGTACATCACGCCCACGCGATCCGAAATGTGGTGCACGACTGCCAGGTTGTGCGAGATGAAAAGGTACGTTAATCCCATCTCGCGCTGCAGGTCCTTCATCAGGTTCAGCACCTGCGCCTGCACCGAAACGTCGAGCGCCGACGTCGGCTCGTCGCACACCAGAAACTCGGGCTTCGTCGCCAACGCGCGGGCGATCGACAACCTCTGCCGCTGCCCACCCGAGAACTGGTGCGGATACTTCGTTTTGTCTGCGGGCGCCAGGCGAACCTGCTGCAACAACTCGTCGACGCGCGCCATGATTTCAGCCTTGTCCTTCATCAACCCGTGCGCTTTCAATGGCTCAGCGATGATGTCGGCGACGCGCCAGCGCGGGTTCAGACTCGCGAACGGGTCCTGAAAAATCATCTGCAGCTTCTGCCGCAGAGACCGGCCGCGTTGCGAATTCATTTCTCGTAAATCGCGGCCGAAGAACTCGACGTGGCCTTTAGTCGGTACATACAGGCCGACCAACAGACGCGCGACCGTCGATTTGCCGCAGCCCGATTCGCCGACCAGCGACAGGGTTTCGCCACGCTTGATGTCGAAGCTGACGCCGTCGACTGCGTGCAAGATGGCGCGACTCTTGTTTTCGAGCACGCGATTGAGCCACGGCGGCGAAACGTCGAAATACTTGGCGAGGCCAACCGCGTGCACGATGACGTCCGACCCGAACGACCTCGGCGTCTCGCTAACGTCCGCGCGCAAAACGGCGCTCATTGGTGCACCCTTCGCACTTCGTGCTGTCCCGCCAAGCGGGAGCTATGAGCCCCCAGGGCGGCCTGGGGGCTCATGCCGCCACCTTGCCCCGCGTCACGTCGTGCAGCCAGCACGCCGCCAACGAGGTCCCCGCCGGCAGCAGGTCCGGCCGCTCGCGCGGGCAACGATCGAACGCGTGCACGCAGCGCGGATGAAACGCACAGCCGCTCGGGATCGCCGTCAGGCGCGGCATCGAGCCGTTGATCTGCGTCAGCCGTTCGGCCTCGTGACCGAAGGTCGGAATCGACCCCATCAGTCCGACGGTGTACGGATGCTGCGGCCGGTGAATCACATCGGACACCGGGCCGATCTCGGCGATGCGGCCGGAATACATCACCGCGACACGGTCGGCAGTCTCGGCGATCACACCCATGTCGTGCGTGACCAGCATCACCGCGGTGCCGTGGTCGCGGCACAACCTTTTCAGTAGCGAAATGATCTGCGCCTGAATCGAAACATCGAGTGCGGTGGTCGGCTCGTCGGCGATGATCAGCTTCGGCTCGGCGGCGAGCGCCAGCGCGATCACGACCCGCTGCCGCATGCCGCCCGAAAACTGGTGTGGGTAGGCGTCGATGCGGCGCTCGGGCGCCGGTATTCCCGTCGACGCGAGCAGCTCGATCGCGCGCACGCGCGCCTTGTTCGAAGACATTCCCAGATGAGTCGTGATCGTCTCGACCAACTGATCACCGACGGTATAAAGCGGATTCAACGATGTCAGCGGGTCCTGAAAAATCGCACCGATCTCGCGGCCGCGAATCTTGCGCATCTCGTCGTACGGCAGCGTATCGATACGCCGCCCGGCCAGCTTGACTTCGCCGGCCGCGATGCGGCCCGGAGGCTCGAGCAGCCCGATGATCGCGGCACCGGTCAGCGACTTGCCGGCACCGGATTCACCCACCACTCCCAGCACTTCGCCGGGCGCGATCGAAAACGAAATGTCATCGACCGCGACCAGTGTGCCGCGCCGCGTCGGAAACTCGATGCGCAGATTGCGCACCTCAAGTAAGGGCACCGACGATGACGCGATCGAAGACGGCGCGGCCGCGGTCATTGTCATCGCTCGGCCGCTCCGGGCAGTCGCTTGACTAGGCAGTGCAGCCGGCAATCGGCTCCACGTAGTCGACCTGCGGCTCGAAGTCCTGCTGCAGCGAATTCTTCTTCACCGCCTTCAGGTAGTAGCGCGTGCATGGCTTGACGTCGAGCGTGATCGCGCGCGTTTCGCCATATTGAAATCCCGACGCCGCTGGACCCTGCACGCGGATCACGTGCCGGCCGGGGTCAACCATCACCGGGTTGCGCGTGTCACTGCGTCCATCGACATCGAGCACGATCACCGAGTAGCTGTTCAATTCGGCTCTGAAATAGCGGTTGCCGTCGATGTAGGAGAACGGCGTCGTGGTGCAACCCGCCAGGGCGGCGATCGCGGCGATGCTTGCTAGTTTCACTTTCATAACACCTCCTGAAAACTTTCTATCTCAGCTTCGGATTGAGCGCGTCGCGCAACCAATCTCCGAGCAGATTGACGGAAAGTACGAGCAATACCAGGGCCAGACCGGGAAATATCGTGATCCACCATTCGCCCGAAAACAGGAACTCGTTACCGATGCGGATCAACGTGCCAAGCGACGGTGTCGTGGGGGGCACGCCGACACCAAGAAACGACAACGTGGCTTCGGTGATGATCGCGGTCGCGATATGCACCGTCGCCAGCACCAGGACGGGCCCCATCACGTTGGGCAACACGTGGCGCGCCATGATCGCCAGCGGCGACACGCCGATCACGCGGGCAGCCTGCACGTACTCCTTGTTCTTTTCCACCAGGGTCGAGCCGCGCACCGTGCGTGCGTACTGCACCCAACCGGACAGAGCGATCGCAATGATCAACACACCGAACGCAAGCTCATTGTGCGAATCGCGCGGCAGCGCCGCGCGCGCAACCCCATCGATCAACAACGCCGTCAAAATGGCCGGGAACGACAACATCACGTCGCATACGCGCATGATGAAAGCGTCGAGGCGCCCACCTACGTACCCCGACAGCAGTCCCAGGCCAACCCCGAGAACGACCGACAGTGCGACCGACGCCAGGCCGATCAAGAGTGACACCTGCATTCCGAACAGGATCGCGGAGAAAATATCGCGACCCTGATCGTCGGTTCCCAGCCAGAAACTGGGATTGCTGCCGGCTTCCCACAGCGGCGGCAGCGAGGCATCGAGCAGGTTCAGCGTGGCAAGGTCGAACGGGTTGTGCGGCGCCACCCACCGCGCGAACACGGCGGAGAAGATCAGAATGAAAGCCACCACCGCCGCCGTGATCGCAACCGGCGAATTGCGGAAGCTGTAGGCGACGTCGCTGTCCCACAGGCGGCCAGCGGCGTTCTTCGGGACCACCGATCCCTGATCGGTGATCACCGGAACGCCCGGATCAACAACTACTGCGTCAGTGTCCATCCTGATCGCCGATCAATGATCACGGTCCTACGGTTGCTTGATCGAGACCCACTTGATGAACATGTAGTTGTCCGCCAGCTGGACCAGGTCAACGTTGCGCTTCATCGCCCACGCCAAGGCCTGCTGGTGCAGTGGAATGTGGCCGACGTCGTCCTGATGCATCTTCATCGCCTCGGCGATCATCGACGTGCGTTTCTTGATGTCGGTTTCTGTTGCAATCGACTTGGTCAGTGAGTCAATCTTGGCGTTGCTGTAGCTGCCGAGATTGAATTGACCTTGACCGCCCTCACCCGGAGTCGCCATCAGTGCAAACAGCGGATTGTGCGAGTCGTAACTGCCGGGAGTCCATCCGAGCAGATAGAACGACGTGTTGCGCGAGAGGATCTTGGGGAAGTAGCTTCCCTTGGTCTCGGCCGTCAGATTCACCTTGACCCCCGTCTTCGCCAGCATCGCCGCAACGGCCTTGCAGATCTCTTCGTCGTTGACGTAGCGATCGTTCGGGCAGTTCATGCCCACTTCGAAGCCCTGTGGATAGCCTGCTTCTGCCAGCAGCTTCTTGGAGGCTTCAACATCGAACGGCAGACGCTTGTTCATGTCGGGCTGAAAGCCGTTGATGCCGGGCGCAATCATCAGGCCGGTAGGCGCCGAGGCGCCGCGCATCACGACCTTCTGAATCGCGTTGACGTCGATTGCCTGATAAAACGCCTGCCGCACCCGCTTGTCCTTGAACGGATTCTTGCCCTTGACACTCGATGACAGCAGCTCGTTGCGCGACTGATCCATTCCCAGAAAGATCGTGCGCAGCTCGGGCGCCTGCATCACTTTCAGATTCTTGTCGGCCGAGATGCGCGCGATGTCCTGCACCGGCACCGGCTCCATCATGTCGACTTCGCCCGATAGCAGCGCCGCGACGCGCGTCGACGAATTGCCGATCGGAGTGAAGATCACGTCCTGCACGTTGCCTTCGATCTTGCCCCAGTAGCGTGCATTGCGCTGCAAGGTCGTACGGATATTGGGGTCGCGCGAACGCAGGCGATACGGTCCGGTGCCGTTGGCCTGGAACGATGCGGTGTTCTCGGTCCCTTTGCGCTTATCGACCGGCTGCGTCGCCTTGTTGGCCTCGGACCAGCTCTTCGACATGATGTACCAATTGGTGATCACGTCCGGAAGAATCGGAAACGGCTCGGTCGTGATGATGTCGATCGTATGATCGTCTAGCTTGCGGATCTCCTTGATTTGGCCGACGTAGGTCTTGACGTCCGAGCCTTCGCCCTTGCCTCGGTTGTACGAAAAAATCACGTCGTCGGCGGTGAACGGAGTGCCATCGTGAAACATCACTCCCTTGCGCAGATTGAAGCGCCAGACGGTGGGCGCGGTCTGTTTCCAGTCGGTGGCGAGAAGGGGGACCACTTCAAGCTTCTTGCCACGCCCGATCAGCGGCTCATAGACGTTGCCCGTAAACGCCAGCTGGAACGACTCGTTCAGCGAATGCGGGTCCATCGACAGCGCATCTCCCTGATTTGCAAACTTCAGCGTCTGTGCTTGTGCCGCGCCGCTACCGAGCGCGAAGATCGCGCCGACGGCAACGATCGTGGCCACACTTGAGGATCGGGTAAAGCAGTTCAACTTTTTCATCGGGGTTCCCTTGCGGCTTGAGGTCCTGAAAGCGGCATTCTGCGCTCGGCGAGCGCTGAAAAAAACGCGGCGCCCAGCGGAATGATGGCGTCGTTGAAATCATAACGACTGTTATGCAGAAAACAGTCGGACGGCCCGCCGCCCTGCCCCAGGCGCAAGTAGCAGCCGGGCTTCGCCTGCAGCATGAACGAAAAGTCCTCGGCGCCCATGCTTGGGGGGAGATTTCGCACCACGTTGTCCTCTCCCACCAGCTCGGCCGCGACATCCCCGGCAAACTGCGCCTGCCGCGCGTGATTGATCGTCGCCGGATAGATACGCTCGTAAACGATGGTCGCTTCCGCCCCGAATGCGCGCGCGGTCGACTCGACCAGCTCGGTAATGCGGCGCTCGATCAGCTCCTGCGTGTCGATCGTCGACGTGCGCACGGTGCCAATGAGCTTCGCCTCGCGCGGCACGACCGAAAACGCACCGGGGCTGCCCGCCTGCATTGAGCACAAACTGAGCACCGCGTTTTCCAGCGGCGCCACGTTGCGCGAGACGATCGTCTGCGCGGCGGTAATGATGTGCGCGGCAACGACGATCGGATCGATCGCCAGGTGCGGATGTGCGCCATGCCCACCCTTGCCGCAGATCGTAATTTCGACGCGGTCGGCCGAGGACATCATCGGCCCGGAATTCAGCCCGATCTGGCCCGCCGGGAGCGGGGGCCAGTTGTGCATCGCATAGACCTCTTCGGCGGGAAAGCGGTCGAACAGACCATCGTCGATCATTGCCTTGGCGCCCGCATACCCTTCCTCGCCCGGCTGAAAAATCAGATACACCGTGCCGTCGA
>JACCSD010000244.1 GCA_013813185.1 Burkholderiaceae bacterium | reverse complement strand
TGCGCGACTTTGTCGGCGCGCTGCACGTGGCGGGGTGCAGCGTGTTCATCGTTCACGCACGCAGCGCCTGGTTGAAAGGACTGAGCCCCAAGGAGAACCGCGAAGTGCCGCCGCTCGACTACCGGCGCGTGCATCAGTTGAAGCGGGATTTCCCGGCGGCGACATTCGTGTTGAACGGCGGCATTAACACGCTGGGCTTGGCGCACGAACATCTTGGCGCGGTCGATGGCGTGATGCTGGGCCGCGCGGCGTATCACGATCCCTATCTGCTCGCCGGCGTCGATTGGGTCATCTTTGGCGACTCCTCGCACCCGCCGACGCGTGAAGAAGTCGTGTTGAAGATGACGCAATACCTTCGGGAGCAGACGCGCGCGGGGATCGCGCCACGTCATATCGCGCGGCACATGCTCGGACTATTTCAGGGCTTGCGTGGCGCCCGGCAATGGCGTCGAACGCTAAGCGACGCCGACGCGCTGCAGCGCCACGGAGCCGACGTACTTATGTTCGCGTTTGAGGCTGTACGCGATCAGCCGCGACTACTTTCTACTGCGGCCTGAGTTCAGAGGGCCCGGCTGCTCTATGGCGGACACGCCTTTGGAAGTTCGGCTTCGCGCCGGCTGACTTCCCCGGTTGCCTTCTGCATCTGTTCGATCGTCGCCGCGCGTGTGTCGACGGCATTGCGCATCTCGATCGCGCGCGCGAGATCACGCCGCGCGCGCTCGCATCGGTCAGCCACTTTCGCCTCGGTCTTGCCGCGCTTGTCGGCGGCGCGCTTTTCCTCTTCCACCTGTTTCTTCTGCTCCTTTTCGATTTGCTTGACTTCGGCAACGTCCTTTTTGGCGCGATCTTTGGCGGCCTTTTCTTCGGGCACGCTGACCGGCGGCGCGGTGTTGACCTTGCGTACCGGCGAGGTGCCTGCCGGGCACTCGCGGTTGGAGTAGGTAACGGTGCCGTTTTTTCCCTCGCAGCGCTGCACCTGCATCTGCTGCGCGAGCGCGCCGCTCACGAACAGGGTCGCAGCCAATGCGCAAATCAGATCGGAACGCGTCATCTGCAGTCTCTCTCTAGCCGCACACGCGGCGATAGTCGTTGATCAGTTGGTTGGTGCGCGCGTCGGCGGCGTCAACGTCTTCGGTTGAATAGTAGGAACGTGTCGTCAATACGTTGCGCAGCTGGCGCGACGAATCGATCGACGCCTGCAGGTACGCGCAATCAGTGGCTTTGCTCAGTTCGGTGTCAGACACACCGGACGCCGGTTGCGCGCGCGCCTTCCTGGACGGCGCCTTCAATTCGTCGCGATATCGCTGCAGCTTCTCCTTCGCAGCCGCCTGGCTTTCGGCGGACGGCTTCGGCGCAGGCGCCACCGCCTTTACCGGTTTGGTGCCAGCCGGGCATTCGGCATTCGAATAAGTAATGCGCTGATTGGAACCTTCGCAGCGCTGAATGGCCTGCGCCAGCGTGACGGAAGGCAACGTCAGCAGAAAAGCGGCGGCAACGTGCGCGACTTTCATCGCGAACGAGTCTATCGAATTACCGCCGTCCCAGCGCAAGAGTGCGGGTTGTTACGGAACCGACAACGCACCGCGCACCGAATCGGCCGCCGTCTTGTTGAACCGGTACTGATAGTCATAGATCTTCGCTCCCGCCTGGTACAGCTTGCCCGGACGGACACCGGGTGTTCCCTTGCTCGGCTCGATGAACGCGATCTTGGCGGACTCGCGTTCCACATTGGTCACGCCCGTATCGAGCGGGTCAACGTTGGCCGGAAACGACAGCACCACCGCGCGCGTACCGCCAATCGTTTGCTCTTCCCATTCGCCTTCGTCGAGGGCCTTGACGCCGTCACGATCGCAAAACAGCGTGCCGGTCTTGGCCGCAAACAGTTCGACCGAGCCTTTCTTCGCGCCTGGTTTGAACAGCATCGCGTACGGCTTGGCGCCTTTGCGATCCTCATACGCCAGGCAGTAGGGAATCTGCTTCGAAAAGTTGCCGACGAACTGGGTGGTGCTGCTGGCGCCGGTGAATGACTCGCGCGCCGGCAGCATCAACACGTCGTCGATAAAGCGCGCAATCACCAGGTACGCGACGGAGCCCGCGGGGAACGTAGCGCTGCCCACTTTGGCAGCTTCCTGCTTCAAGTAGTTGTCGGGGGTGCGCAAAAACGGCTGCATGTGCTGGCCGGCAACATCGAACGCCTGCAACGTGACCGCCACCCGCAGCGGATTCTGGCCCGAGAAGATCAAATACACGGTGCCGTCGGGCGCGGGGATCGCAAAGTTGGGACGACCCACCGGACGGCGCTCGCCGTTCAACACGAAGTTGCCGGCGTCGATATTGCTATGAACGGCGCCGGTCTTGGCGTCGTTTGTCGTTTCAGTCAGCGCGAAACGATTCTCGGCGCCCGGTTTGTCAGCGGCGCGCAGATTCGCCACGCGCGCGCCATTGATCAAATAAATACCGTCGCCTTGCAAAGCATCGAGGCCGGGATTCGGCAGCGCTTTCGCACCGAGGACCGGCCGCGGCTGCTTTAGCGGGCCGTAAGTCTGGAGTTCGGTCGACTGCTCGGTAGCGCCAGCGCCGGCGGCCAGCGTCAGCGCGACTATTGAAATCGCGACTTTGATGTTGAGGTGCATTCGGCTGATCTCCTGATACGTTCAAACCATCCGGATCGTAGCGAACGCGAGAAACCGCGATGATCCGAAAAACGGCGGTAATTCTCCCGCGAAGGTGGGACTCAAGTTGAAAGCCCAACGACTACACCACCTTCCCTGGGTTCATGATATTCAGCGGATCCAAGGTGCGCTTGATAGCTCTCATCAGATTCATCTCCACGACCGACTTATAGCGTGCATTCTCGTCGCGCTTTAACTGGCCGATGCCGTGCTCGGCGGAGATCGAACCGGAAAATCGCGTCACCTGATCGTGCACGCATTCGTAGATCGCCGGTTGGTGCGCGAAAAAACGTTCTTCGGCGACGTCCAGCGGGGCGCTGACGTTGTAGTGCAGATTGCCGTCGCCGAGGTGGCCGAAGGTCACCATCCGAACGCCCGGGAAAAGCTGTGACAGCAGAGCGTCGGTTTCGTCGATGAAGCGGGCGATCGAGGAAATCGGTACCGAAATATCGTGCTTGATGTTCTTGCCCTCGCGTGACTGGGCCTCCGAGATCAGCTCGCGCAGCTTCCATAACGCATGGCTTTGCGCGGCGGACTGCGCGATGACGGCGTCTGCGATCAGCCGCTTGTCCAACGCCTGCTCGGCCAGCGCTTGCAGTAACCCCGCCGCGTGCTGCTCGTCTTCGTGATCGCTCAGCTGCAACAACACGTATTGCGCATGAGCGCGTTCGAATGGCGACCGCTGGTCCAGGAAATGACGCGTCACGAGTTGCAGGCAGGTGGCGGAGAAAAATTCGAAAGCGGTCAGCGTCGGGCCCGCCGCTGACTGTGCCAACGCCAGCAGCCCGAGCGCCGGTGCCACCGCATCGAGCGCGAACAGCGCGGTGACTTGTGCGCGCGGCAAAGGAAACGTTTTCAGGCAGGCGGCCGTGATGACTCCAAGGGTGCCCTCGGCGCCGATGAAAAGGTCGCGCAGGTCGTAGCCGGTGTTGTCCTTGCGCAGACCGCGCAAGCCACACCAGATTTCGCCACTGGGCAGCACGACTTCGAGCCCGAGTGCGAGTTCGCGCGCGTTGCCGTACCGCAGGACCTGCGTGCCGCCGGCGTTCGTGCTCAGGTTGCCGCCGATCGTTGCGCTGCCCTCGGCGGCCAGCGAGAGCGGAAACAGCCGGCCCGCGCCGTGCGCCGCTTGCTGCACGTCGTACAGCACGCAGCCGGCCTCGACCGTGATGGTGCCGTTGATGGCGTCGACTTCGCGCACGCGATTCAAGCGCTTCAGCGACAACACGATCGCATCGCCCGATGCATCGGGGGTAGCGCCACCCACGAGCCCGGTGTTGCCTCCCTGAGGAACGATCGGGGCGCGATGTTCAGCGCACGCGCTGACGATCGCCGCCACTTCGCCGGTTGTTGCAGGTAGCACAACTGCCTGAGCACGACCGGTAAAACGGCCACGCCAATCGGTTAGATAAGGTGCCGTATCTGCGGGTGCTGTCAAAACTTGCGACGCCCCGATGTTTCGCAAGCGCTGCAGCAACATCAGCGCGCAGCCAAACGCAACGCCGCCGTCGCGAGGCGCCTTCCCAGCGCGACCGCGAGACGCCGTTCTTCGTCGGTCAGGCGTACCGGCGCGCCGTGCGGTGCGACATGGCTCGCGCCGTACGGCGTACCGCCGCTTGTGGTGCTCATCAGATCCGGCTCGGTATACGGAACACCGAGCACCAGCATGCCCTGGTGCAGTAACGGCAACATCATCGACAGCAACGTCGACTCCTGCCCGCCGTGCATCGACGTGGTCGATGTAAACACTGCCGCGGGCTTGCCTGCCAAAGCGCCCGCTAGCCACTGGCCCGATGTCGAGTCGATGAAGTGTTTGAGCGGCGCTGCCATGTTGCCGAAGCGCGTCGGCGAGCCGAGCGCGAGCCCAGCGCACTGCTCGAGATCGATCAACTCGGCGTACGGCGCGCCCTCGGGTGGAACGGGTGCCGATGCTGTCTCAGTGACAGGCGCTACCGGCGGCACGGTGCGCAGCCGCGCATGGGCCCCGTCGACTTGATCGATCCCCTGCGCGACCATCTCGGCCAGGAGCCGTGTCGCGCCGGTGCGCGAGTAGTAAAGAACCAGGATATCCACGCGGTGCTGTCGTTGACTGATTGAGTGCTGGGTGAAGAAGCAGGCGATGCGCTCGCTATTATCGCCGCACGATGCGCTCAACCCTTACTTCATGGCGGGACCGGTACCCATGGTTCAGGAGGGCGCAGGACGTTGCGATCTTTGCCCAGCGCCGCGCGCGCGACGTGAAAATGGCGCAGGTCGCCGGCAGCCTGACGTTTACGACAACGCTGACGATCGTGCCGCTCTTTGCGGTTGCGCTGGCACTGTTCGCAGCGTTTCCATTGTTCGCCGAGTTTCGCGGGTCGGTCGAGAACGCAGTGTTGAAGACCTTGCCGGGTCAGATTTCAGACACGGTGCTGCGCTACATCAACGAGTTCGCTCTGAAGGCGACGCGGCTAACGGCGGTCGGGCTGATATTCCTCGCAGTTACCGCGATCGCGATGATGGTCACGTTCGATCGCGTAATGAACGACATCTGGCGCGTGAAAAATCAAAGGCCGCTTACGCAGCGCGTGCTGATCTATTGGGCGATCCTCACTCTGGGGCCGCTGCTGATCGGCGCCAGTTTGAGCGCAAGTTCTTACGTGTGGTCTATGTCGGGCGATACGCTGGCTGAATTGCCCAGATCGATGCGGAGTGCGCTCGACTACGCCCCGGTGATCATCAGCGGCTTTGCTTATGCCGCGCTCTTCGTGTTTGTGCCGAATCGGCTGGTCGCGTGGCGCGATGCCTTGATTGGCGGCTTCATCGCGGCCGTCCTGGCCGAGATATTCAAGCATTCGTTCGGCGAGTTCGTTGCGCGTGGGACAACGGGTTCTATCTATGGAGCCTTCGCGGTTCTGCCTTTGTTTCTGATCTGGATTTATTTGTCGTGGTACGTCGTCCTGTTCGGCGCCGCGATCACAG
>JACCSD010000250.1 GCA_013813185.1 Burkholderiaceae bacterium | reverse complement strand
GCCGCTTTGGCGCGCCGCTGCTTGCGAAACACCAGCTTGTCAGCGACGTACAGCACGCCGGTAAACACCGTCAGTACGAAAAGGATCAATGCGAAGTTCATTGGCTCACTTACTTGCTCATCTACTTTTCGTCTACTTGCAGGATGGCCAGGAACGCCTCCTGCGGAATTTCAACGGTGCCGACCTGCTTCATTCTTTTCTTCCCCGCTTTCTGCTTTTCGAGCAGCTTCTTCTTGCGTGTGATGTCGCCGCCGTAGCACTTCGCCAGCACGTTCTTGCGCAGCGCCTTGACGTTTTCGCGCGCAATGATGTTGGCGCCGATCGCGGCCTGAATCGCGACGTCGTACATCTGACGCGGAATCAGCTGGCGCATCTTCGCTGCTATCTCGCGGCCGCGATACGGTGCATTGACCCGATGCACGATCGCAGACAGCGCATCAACCCGGTCGCCGTTGATCAGCATATCGACCCTGACCACGTCGGCCGACCGGTATTCCTTGAACGCGTAGTCCATCGAAGCGTACCCGCGCGAAACCGATTTCAGCCGGTCGAAAAAATCGAGCACGATTTCGGCGAGCGGCAGATCGTACGTCAGATGCACCTGCCGGCCGTGATACGCCATGTTGGTCTGCACGCCGCGCTTGCCAGTCGCCAGAGTGATCACTGGGCCGACGTACTCCTGCGGCACGAAGATCGTGACGCTGACGATCGGCTCGCGAATTTCCTCGATGCGTGCCGGGTCCGGCAGCTTGGACGGATTTTCGACCGACAGCACCGTGCCATCGCGCAGCACGACCTCGTATACGACCGAAGGCGCCGTGGTGATCAGCGCCATGTCGTATTCGCGCTCGAGCCGCTCCTGCACGATATCCATGTGCAGCAAGCCTAGAAACCCGGCGCGAAAGCCAAAGCCGAGCGCCTGCGACACCTCGGGTTCGAAGTGCAGCGCCGAGTCGTTCAGCTGCAGCTTGGTCAGCGCATCGCGCAACGCTTCGTACTGATTCGCCTCGACCGGGAACAGGCCCGCGAATACCTGCGGCTTCGCTTCCTTGAAGCCGGGCAGCGGCATCGAGGCCGGCTTGGCGGCGAGCGTGATCGTGTCGCCGACGTGCGCATCGCGCAGCTCCTTGATGCCGGCGATCACGAAGCCCACGGCGCCGGCCGAGAGCTCCTCGCGTGCGCGCGACTTCGGCGTGAACACGCCGACCTGCTCGACCAGATGCGTGGCGCCGCTCGCCATCAACAGAATCTTGTCGCGCGGTCTCAGTACGCCATTGAACACGCGCACCAGCACGACCACGCCGACGTAGTTGTCGAACCAGGAGTCGATGATCAGCGCCTGCAGCGGCGCGTCGGCGTCGCCTTTCGGCGGCGGCACGCGCTCGATAATCCGCTGCAGAACCTCCTCGATGCCTTGCCCGGTCTTGGCACTGATCCGAATCGCGTCGGTGGCATCCAGACCGATCACATCCTCGATCTCGGCGGCGGCCTCGTCGGGATTCGCCGACGGCAAATCCATCTTGTTCAGCACCGGCAGCACTTCGACGCCGAGCTCGAGCGCGGTGTAGCAGTTGGCCACCGTCTGTGCTTCGACTCCCTGCGTCGCGTCGACCACCAGCAAAGCGCCTTCGCAAGCGGAGAGTGATCGGCTCACTTCGTAAGAAAAATCGACGTGCCCCGGCGTATCGATCAGATTCAGGTTGTACTTGCCGCCGTCGGCCGCCGTGTATTCGAGCGCTGCCGTCTGCGCCTTGATCGTGATGCCACGCTCGCGCTCGAGATCCATCGAATCGAGCACCTGTGCTTCCATTTCCCGGTCACTCAGGCCGCCGCAGCGCTGAATCAGGCGGTCGGCCAAGGTCGACTTGCCGTGATCGATGTGCGCGATGATCGAGAAGTTGCGGATGTGCTGCATTAGCGTTCGCTCGGCTTGGTCGCGGCGCGCAAGCGGTGGGCGGCGCCGCGCTGCCTGGGACGTTCGCTCGGCTTGGTCGCGATGCGCAAGCGGCGGGCGGCGCTGCGCTGCCTGGGCGTCGGTCCCGGCGGGACGGCTCTGCGGTACTCGCCGCCGCCGGCGCGAAAAAAGGCTGAAGCGTTTTTTCGCTCAACTGCCCCGGCGTCGGCTCCGCTCCTCGACGACGGCCCGAAGGCAGCGCAGCGC
>JACCSD010000240.1 GCA_013813185.1 Burkholderiaceae bacterium | reverse complement strand
ACGACGACTACACACCGATGGAGTTCGTGGTCGGAGTTCTGCAGAAGTTCTTCGGCAAAGGGAGAGAGCAAGCAACTCAGATCATGCTGAAGGTTCATCACGAAGGGCGCGGTGTGTGCGGCGTCTACCCGCGCGATATCGCAGCGACCAAGGTCGAGCAAGTCTGCAGTTATTCACGCCAGCATCAGCATCCGCTGCAGTGCGTGATGGAGGAAGCATGATCGCCCAGGAACTCGAAGTCAGTCTGCACATGGCCTTCGTTGAGGCCCGACAGGCGCGACACGAATTCATTACCGTTGAGCACCTGTTGTTAGCGCTGCTCGACAACCCATCGGCGGCCGAAGTGTTGCGCGCCTGCGCGTGCAACATCGATGACCTGCGCAAGAATCTGCAGAACTTTATCGCCGACAACACTCCGATTCTGCCGCCGAACTCGGAAGCCGACACGCAGCCGACTCTCGGCTTCCAGCGCGTAATCCAGCGCGCGATCATGCACGTGCAAAGCACCAGCAACGGCAAGAAGGAAGTCACCGGCGCCAATGTGCTGGTCGCCATTTTTGGCGAGAAAGATTCGCACGCCGTGTATTACCTGCATCAGCAAGGTGTGACGCGGCTGGATGTAGTCAACTTCATTTCGCACGGCATTACCAAGGCCGGGCAAGGCGAAGAAAAAGCAAAGCCCGGAGCCGAGGAAGCCGCTGAGGGTGATGGCAAGGATCAGCCGTCCGCGCTTGAGCAATACACGCAAAACCTGAACGCGCTGGCTAAAGAAGGCAAGATCGATCCGCTGATCGGACGCGAACCGGAAGTCGAGCGGGTCATTCAAATCCTTTGCCGTCGCCGAAAAAACAACCCGCTGTTGGTTGGAGAGGCCGGCGTCGGCAAGACGGCGATCGCCGAGGGCCTGGCTTGGCGCATCTTCAAAGGCGACGTGCCTGAGATCCTCGAGAAGTCGAGCGTGTATTCGCTCGACATGGGCGCACTGCTGGCCGGCACAAAGTACCGCGGTGATTTCGAGCAGCGGCTGAAAGCCGTGCTGAAGCAGCTGAAAGCGAACGCGCACGCGATTCTGTTCATTGACGAGATTCACACGCTGATCGGCGCCGGCTCGGCGTCGGGTGGCACGCTCGATGCGTCGAATTTGCTGAAGCCGGCGCTCGCCAGCGGGCAGCTGAAGTGCATCGGCGCAACGACCTACAACGAGTATCGCGGGATCTTCGAAAAGGATCACGCGCTGTCGCGCCGGTTCCAGAAGATCGACGTGATCGAGCCGACGATTGCCCAGACGATCGAGATCCTGAAAGGGTTGAAGTCGCGCTTTGAAGAGCATCACGGCGTCAAGTACACGGCGAGCGCGATCGCCGCCGCCGCGGAGCTCTCGGCCAAGTTCATCAACGATCGTCATCTGCCCGACAAGGCGATCGACGTAATCGACGAAGCGGGCGCTGCGCAGCGCATCCTGCCGAAGTCCAAGCAGAAGAAAACGATTGGCAAGACCGAGGTCGAAGAGATCATTGCGAAGATCGCTCGTATCCCGCCGCAAACGGTGTCGAGCGACGATCGTGCGCAGCTCAAGAACCTCGATCGCAATCTGAAGAATGTCGTGTTCGGTCAGGATCCCGCGATCGAAGCGCTGTCGGCGGCGATCAAGATGGCGCGCTCGGGGCTCGGCAAGGGGGACAAGCCCATCGGTTCGTTCCTATTCTCGGGACCGACGGGCGTGGGCAAGACCGAAGTTGCGAAGCAGCTTGCATTCACATTGGGCATCGAACTGATTCGATTCGACATGTCGGAATACATGGAGCGGCATGCAGTCAGCCGGTTGATCGGCGCGCCGCCGGGCTATGTAGGATTCGATCAAGGCGGCCTGCTGACCGAAGCGATCGCCAAGAAGCCGCACGCGGTATTGCTCCTTGACGAGATCGAAAAGGCGCATCCGGACATTTTCAACATTCTGTTGCAGGTCATGGACCACGGCACTTTGACCGATAACAACGGCCGCAAGGCCGATTTCCGCAATGTGATCATCGTGATGACCACCAACGCAGGCGCCGAGCTGCTGCAGCGCGCGTCGATCGGTTTCTCGAACGCGCGCGAGTCCGGCGACGAGATGGCCGACATCAAGCGCATGTTCACGCCGGAGTTTCGTAACCGGCTCGATGCGGTGATCTCGTTCAAGGCGCTGAACGAGGAGGTCATCCTGCGCGTCGTCGACAAGTTTCTGATGCAGCTCGAGGATCAGTTGCACGAGAAAAAAGTCGACATCCATTTCACCGACACCTTGCGCAAGCATCTGGGCAAAAAAGGCTTTGACCCGGTGATGGGTGCACGGCCGATGGCGCGACTGATCCAGGACACGATCCGGCGCGCTTTGGCAGACGAGCTGCTGTTCGGCAAGCTGTTGACCGGCGGCCGGGTGGATGTCGATGTCGACGACAAAGGCGAGATCAAGCTCGATTTCCCGCCGAACGACAACGGCGATGCGCCGCAGCCGGTGCAGGGCGAGCCGGTACTCTCAGAGTAGTGGTGCGTGCGTTGGCGACGAGCAGAATAAGCTGATCAGAACGTCGTCGTAGCCGTCGGTTGACGGCGCGTTCAGATTGTCCGCACAATGGCCCGCTTTGCGGGCCGTTTTTTATCCACGAGGGGACCATGAAAACAAAAATCCTAACGGCGTGCGCACTGGCGCTGCCGTGGCTGACCGGTGCTGCGTACGCGCAACAGGCATCGGACGCCGACCTGCGTGCGGGCCGGGTGCTCGCGTCGAATTGCGCCAACTGTCATGGCACTTTGGGTACCGCGCAGGGTGCAATGCCGAGTCTGGCCGGGCAACAAAAAACATACATCGTTGAACAGATGCGCGCGTTTCGTGACGGCAAGCGGCCGGCGACGATCATGCATCAGCTGGCCAAGGGCTACACCGATCAGCAGGTCGAACTGATCGCCGATTTTTACTCACGGCAAAAGCCGGCGCGCTAGGAGGCAGCCATGACGATGCAGAAAATTACGCGGCGCGATGCTTTGAAAGTGTTCTCGGCAGGCGCCCTTGCATCCAGCCTGTCCGCGTGCGTGACGATGGGGCAGAAAAGCGTCGGCAAAGTGGTGGTCGTCGGGGCAGGCTACGGCGGCGCCACCGCAGCCAAGTATCTGCGCCTGTGGTCCGACGGCGCCGTCGACGTGACGCTGGTCGAGCCGAATGAAGCGTTCATCTCGTGCCCGATGTCGAACCTCGTGCTCGGCGGCAGCAAGACGCTGGCTGACGTGACCGTCAGCTACTCGGGTCTGGATAAGTACGGTGTGAAGCGGGTACGTGATACCGCGAGCGCGATTGACGTCGACAAAAAACAGGTGCGCCTTGCCTCCGGCGCGACGCTGCCTTACGACCGGCTGGTCGTATCGCCGGGAATCGAGCTGATGTATGACCGGCTGCAGGGATGGGGCGCAGCGGGCGAAGCGTCGGTGCTGCACGCGTGGAAGGCCGGGCCGCAGACGGTCGCGCTGCGCCGCCAGTTGACCGAGATGAAGGACGGCGGCGTCGTCGTGATGAGCATTCCGCTGGCGCCGTACCGCTGCCCGCCCGGACCGTATGAGCGCGCGTGCCAGATCGCGTGGTACCTGAAGCAGTCGAAGCCGAAAAGCAAGCTGCTCGTGCTCGACGCCAATCCGGATTACGTGTCCAAGAAGCCACTGTTCTCGCGCGTATTTGGCGAAGACTACAAGGGCATCGTCGAGTACCGCGTCGCTTCACCCGTCAATGAGATCGATCTGAAGTCAAGCACGCTCGTCACCGAAATCGGCGAGAAGGTGCGCGGCGACGTCGTCAACTACATTCCGCCGCAACGCGCGGCGAACATTGCACGCGACGCCGGACTGATCACGGCCAACAATCGTTGGTGCGAAGTGAATTGGTCGTCGATGGAGTCCGTCAAGGTGCCGAATGTGCACGTGCTCGGTGATTCGACCTTGTCGGCACCGGCGATGCCGAAGTCCGGCCACATGGCGAATCAGCACGGCAAGGCGGCAGCGGCGGCGATCGTCGAGCTACTGAACGGCCGCACGGTCGTGCCGCCGACGATGGCGAACACCTGCTACAGCTTTATCGACGACCGCAGTGCCGTGCACGTCGATAGTGTGCATCGCTGGTCGCCGGAAAAGAAAACGCTGGAGCCGGTCGCAGGCGCAGGCGGCATCTCATCGCAGGACCGTGCATCGTGGGCGCTCGAAGGCGCGTACGCGCAAGGCTGGGCGACCACGATCTGGGCGGATATGCTGGGATAAGCGCTCGTTGTGTACGCGACCGCTGCGCGGTCGCACGTGCACTCGTCGCGATTAGCTGGATGCGCGCCGTCGGAGCAAGTCCGTCGGCACGCATAGGGTGATGTCTCCGCGCGCTGCGCTACGACATCACATTTCGGGCAGCGATCTTTGGACGCCGCGCCGAAACGAGGATCATCGTCCCGTACTGCCGAAGCCGCCCGCGGCACGTTCGCTTGCGGCAAACGCGTCGACAACATTGAATTGCGCCTGCACGACCGGCACGATGACGAGCTGCGCAAGCCGATCGAGTGGATTCAGCGTGAAAGCGTCGCGACCGCGGTTCCAGGTCGAGACCATTAACTCGCCTTGATAGTCGGAGTCGATCAGCCCGACCAGATTGCCGAGCACGATGCCGTGCTTATGTCCGAGTCCGGAGCGGGGCAGAATCATTGCCGCGTAACCGGCATCCTCAATATGAATCGCAAGCCCGGTTTTTATGAGATGAGTTGTGCCTGGCTCGATCAGCAACGGGGCGTCGACACACGCGCGCAGATCGAGTCCGGCAGCGCCGGGCGTCGCATAGCCGGGCAATTGTCCGCGCAGTCGTGCATCGAGAACGCTAACCTCGATGCGCATCACTTTGTCTTTGTCGTGCCTGCGCCAAAGACTTTTGACACCAGTGCCTGATTTGCTTGTTGCGGCGAAAGTTTCTTCAACGCGCGACTGAACCGTCGCACACCCCAGAACATCAAAGCGGCGCCGATGACGAGCGGTGCAATGCTGGTCGAGGCAATCAGCCAATAAAGTGCGAGCACCACACCGGTCGCGATCAATACTCCAGACGCGAATACTTGGCCCGGCGACAGTTGCGCAGCTGCTTGCGCGACACTGGCCCGCAACTCTCCTGCACTGCGAAGATCGGCCGGTTTGTGGCCGGCAAAGAAGTGATCGGTCTTGCTTGCGCCAATGGGAGGCTTCTTGTCTAGCTGCGTGACCAGATGCTGCGTGCTGGCAAGCAACCGCGCTGCTGATTCCTTTTGCAGCTGTTCAATGTAGGCGATGAAATCGCCATCTTTCGGTTCGTGCGTATCGAT
>JACCSD010000221.1 GCA_013813185.1 Burkholderiaceae bacterium | reverse complement strand
GTTGCCCTTCTAAACCATTGCCGCTGACCTGACTGCCCGCGCCGAACGACACCTCTTCGAGCAACTTTTCGAGCACCGTGTAGAGGCGGCGAGCACCGATATTCTCCGTCGTGTTGTTCACCTGGTGTGCGATCTCCGCGAGGCGGTGAATGCCTTCGTCGGTAAATTGCAGCGCGCACCCGTCGGTCGCAAGCAGCGCTTCGTACTGCTGCGTCAGGCTGGCGTCGGTCGTTTTCAGGATGCGCTCGAAATCTTCGACCGTCAGCGAGTCGAGCTCGACCCGGATCGGAAAGCGGCCTTGCAATTCCGGGATCAAATCGGACGGCTTGGCCAGATGAAACGCGCCCGACGCGATGAACAGGATGTGATCGGTCTTGACCATGCCGTATTTGGTGTTGACCGTCGTACCTTCCACGAGCGGCAGTAAATCGCGCTGTACGCCCTGGCGTGAAACATCAGCGCCTTGCAGTTCAGAGCGAGACGCAATCTTGTCGATCTCATCGAGAAACACGATGCCGTTCGACTCGGCATTCGCAATCGCGCGCGTTTTCAGTTCGTCGTCATTGACCATGCGCGACGCTTCTTCATCGCTCAACAACTTCAGCGCCTCCTTGACCGATAGCTTGCGCGGCTTGCGGCGCTCGCGGCCGAGATTAGAAAACATGGTCTGAATCTGCTGGGTCAGCTCCTCCATCCCCGGCGGCGCCATCACTTCCAAGGACTGCGGCGACGACGACAGCTCGATCTCGATTTCCTTGTCGTCGAGCTCGCCTTCGCGCAGCTTCTTGCGAAATTTTTGTCGCGTCGCATTCTGATCGTCGCGGGTGCCGGCGGAAAACCCGACGTCGCGCGCGGGCGGCACCAGGACATCGAGCACGCGGTCCTCGGCAGCGTCCTGTGCGCGCGAGGCGACTTTCTTCGTTTCCGACTCGCGCGTCTGCTTGATCGAGATGTCGACCAGGTCGCGAATGATCGTATCGACATCGCGGCCGACGTAGCCGACCTCGGTGAACTTGGTCGCTTCGACCTTGATAAACGGCGCATCGGCCAGGCGCGCGAGCCGGCGTGCAATCTCGGTCTTGCCGACGCCGGTCGGCCCGATCATCAGGATGTTTTTCGGCGTGATCTCGGAGCGCAGCGGCTCTTCGACCTGCTGCCGACGCCACCGGTTGCGCAGAGCCACTGCGACCGCCCGTTTGGCGCGATCCTGGCCGACGATGTGCTTGTTGAGCTCGTGAACAATTTCTCTGGGGGTCATGATCATCGGGCGCTCCTCGTGTACGCGACCGCTGCGCGGTCGCACGTGCACTCGTCGCGATTGGTTAGTGCGCCGCCCTCCGGGCGGCCGCGCGGGCGGCGCAAGCGAAAAACCAGTGGAGATATCACTTCGATCGCCGCACCCACCGATCAATCAATCGATTCGATCGTGTGGCTTTGATTCGTGTAGATGCACAGATCCCCCGCAATCTCCAGCGCCTTTTTTACTAGCTCCCTGGGGGCGAGGTCGGTGTTGTCGAGCAGCGCGCGCGCGGCGGCGTGGGCGTACGGGCCGCCCGAGCCGATCGAGATCAGGCCCAGCTCGGGTTCGAGCACGTCGCCGGTGCCGGTAATGATCAGCGAAGTTTCGCCGTCGGCGACTGCCAGCATGGCTTCGAGCCGGCGCAGGATGCGGTCGGTGCGCCAGTCTTTCGCCAACTCGACAGCGGAGCGCATCAGGTTGCCTTGATGTTTGTCGAGCTTGGCGTCGAAGCGCTCGAACAACGTGAACGCGTCGGCGGTGGCACCCGCGAAGCCGGCCAGGATCCGATCGTGATGCAGCCGGCGCACTTTTTTTGCACCTTGCTTAACGATGATGTTGCCGAGAGTGACCTGGCCGTCGCCGCCCATCGCGACCTTCGAGCCACGACGTGCTGAGACGATCGTCGTCCCGTGAAAGACTTCCATTGAGTTGAAACCCTGATCCGTCGAGCCGCAAGAATACGGCTTAGATAGGGGCGACCGAGCCGACTTCTAGACCCGGCGCAGCTGGACCTGTGCGACCGCGTCGACCCCGAGCAACGCAAACAGCGCGCCGATCAGGTAGTTGACATTGCGGAACTCGATCGTGGCGCCGTTCTGGCGCACTTTGGTGACCATCGCGAGCATGCCGGTGGCGGTCGCGAACTCGACTCTTTTCAAATACATGCAATCGACGACCAGGCGCTTGTCGACCCGCGACGCAGCCATTAACCGGCCGAAATGCGGCTCGCCTTCACCGCGCAACGTTCCGCGCCAGGAAAGGCCATCGACGGCTTCGGGCACGACCGCCTGCGCCACGGCAGCGCGGGTTTTGAGATTCGGCGGCGCCGGCTCCCATGACGGAGGCGACACCTCGTAGGTGATGCAGTACTGGATTCCGGTTTCTTCGAAGTCGTGCTGCCGGTTCAGCAACCGGAACACTTCGAGCAGCAGCATCCACACCGCGTCGCTGGGATCACGGCGACCGGCCTCAACCGCCGCGCGCAAGGGAGTCACCAGCTGGTCGGCGCCCTGCAACAGCAGCTCGTGACTGGCGCGCTTGAATGCATTGATCACGCGCAGCAGCAACTCGGCGCCCACTGCGTCGAAGCTGCGCACGTTCGACGAGTCGAGCGTGATCGACTGATGCGATTGCGAATGATTCTTCAGCTGCTCCAGGTGCTTGACGACGCCCTCATCAACGGACTCGGGCAGCACGATGACGGGTGCCGACGCCGTTTGTGCGGGGCGCCCGAGCGCAGCCGCCACTCCGGCCAGGCCCGGCTCGTCCTTGTATTCGATCCATGCCGGCGGCGAGCTTTCGAAGCGCAACACGTACTCGATCGTCAGACTGTCAAAGCCTGCCTTATCGCCACGTTGCTGCAGCAACTCGAACAGCATCAGCCAACCGTGCTGTGCAGCTTCTCCGAGTTGATCGGATTGGATGGCCGAGCGCAGTCCAGCTTCGGCCGGCTCGATCAAACCGTTGGCAAACAAGATAGCGGTTTCTTCGATCGCCGAGCCACCACCCTCCGCCGACACTTCGAACGCGTTGACATTGCCAGCCCAGTCCTCGGAGATGACATCGAGCGCATCGATCGACTTGTCGTCCTTGCCAGTCGCCGGCGCCGCCTGAACGACCTCGGGTTGCTGCAACGGCCGCTGCAATGTCGAGTTGGCAGCGGAGTTCGGGAACATCGTCGGCGCGCCGCCGGGGCGCAGGAAATCACGCGCCATTTCAGACTCGATCGCATCGATCTTGGCCGCCGTTTCAAGCGCCAGCGTGCGATGCAAGTCCTTGTCGGCCATCGTGCTGGTCGTGGCGGGCCCCTGTGCACCGCGTGCGACCGTCGACGAGGGATTGCGATTGACCGGACCGGGAAGCGGCCGCGCCGCCTGCTTGGTTGACGTGCGCGAACCCGCCTTGACGGCCGACGCGGCTTCCTTAGGATCTTTTTTGAAGAAGGAAAAGGCCACTACGTTTTACCGTTGTCCGATTTTGTTCTCGCGCCAGCAGACTCGCCGATGTGCCGATCCGCACGCACGATTCTGACACCGGCAGCCCAGATGCCAGCCTGCAGCGGCACCGGAAACAAGTAACCCTTTTCGCCTATGCCCGATCGCATTCAACGGCTCGTCAATCGATGCGGTCGCACTTGATACCGTGTTCGAGTGAGCAAGCACCGATCGCTTTTCATAGTAACAACTTTAGACGGCTCGCAAACCGCCGATCTGCACGGCAATCCCGCCTGTCAGTTACGGGCTCCGACGCTACCTTATCGGGGGAGTTCCAAGAGGGGGCAACGCCCCCTCTTGCATCGTGACAGTCATCGCAGATGTTGGGCGACGTCAGTCGCCAAACATCTTCTGCTTCAGCTCGCGGCGTTGCTGAGCTTCGAGCGACAGCGTGGCAGTTGGGCGGGCGAGCAGGCGTGGGATTCCGATCGGATCTCCGGTTTCCTCGCAGTAGCCGTAGTCGCCGCTTTCGATTCTCGTCAACGCCTGCTGAACTTTTTTTAGCAGCTTGCGCTCGCGGTCTCGCGTTCTCAATTCAAGCGCGTGTTCTTCCTCGATCGTGGCGCGATCGGCCGGGTCGGGAACAATCACGGACTCGCGCAGATGCTCGGTGGTTTCGTCGGCGTTCTGCAGCAGCTCGCCTTCCATCTGTTGCAGCCGGTGCTTGAAGTACGCCAGTTGTTCAGCGTTCATATAGTCAGACTCGCGCGTCTTCAACAACTGTTCCTCGGTCGGCAGGCGCTTGCCGTTGACGACCACCGGCTCTTCGCTTCGAGTGGCCGAGCGCGCCAACAAATAATCGTGCGCGGCGGCCAGATCTTTCGGCGTTGGCGCAGGAGTGACCTTGGGCGGAGCGGTGATCGGGCCCGTGTTTGCTAGGCCCGGTGCCGGCATCGGTGGTACCGGCCTTGGATCCTTCTTCGGCGCGCGCGCGGGCCTGCCTCCGCGGGGCCGGCCGGCCGGTACTGCACTCATCGGACCCGATCCCTTCGCAGCCTTTGCGGATGCCTTGCCGCTTGCGACCGGACCTGCCTTCGGGCGCGCGCCTTTCGAAGGCTTGGTGGCCGTCGCCTTGCGGGCGACGCTCGCGCCCCTCCCTTTCGCGACAGGTGCCTTCGCTCGCCGCGCCGGTGCCTTTGTCTTCCCCGGAGCCGCTTTCTTCACAACTTTCTTGCCAGGCTTCTTGGCGGCCCTGCTGACGGACTTGGCGGTTTTCTTGGCCGGTTTCTTTGCTGCAGCCATCGGTTAATACCTCGTTAAAGAATTTGTGATTGCATCGATGTGGCGTGCGGTGTGGCGCGTTAGCGCGCCAGGCACGCTTCGAGGCCTTTGATGATTGCTTCCTTCGGCAAATTGCGACCGATGAAAACAACCTTGCTGGAAGGCTTTTCATTCGCAGCCCACGGGCGGCCCACGTCGGCTCCCATCAGCATATGAACGCCTTGAAAGATTGTCCGGCGATTGCTTCCGTTCATAAAAAGCACGCCTTTATACCGAAGCATGTCTTGCCCGTAAACCTGAGTGAGCGCGCCCAGATACTCCTCAAGCTTGCCCGGCTCGAACGGACGCGCGGATTGAAATACGAATGCCTTGATTGCGTCGTCGTGTTGATGATGACCGTTGTGTTGATGACCATCGCGATCATCGCCCTCGTGATGGTGATGATGCCCGCCGTCGGGCGCCGCGTCCGGATGTTCGCCGGCGAGAAACTCGGGGTCGATCTCCAGAATCGCGTTCAGGTTGAAGCCGCGCACATCGAGCACGTCTGCGATGGCTACCTCACCGAAATTGACCGACTTGATCGGCGCACGCGGGTTCATTTGCACCAGGCGGCTTTTCAGCGATTTCGCATCGGCGTCGGGTACAAGGTCGACTTTGCTCATCAGTATGCGGTCGGCAAATGCCACTTGATTCTGGGCTTCGGGTTGCTGATCCAGCGTGGCGTGCCCGTGCTTGGCGTCAACCACCGTGACCACCGCGTCGAGCATGTAGTAGGTCGAGATGCTGTCGTCCATGAAGAACGTCTGCGTCACCGGGCCCGGATTCGCCAACCCGGTGGTCTCGATGATCACGCGCTCGAAGTCGATCTCGCCCGCCTGCCGCTTCGTCTTCAAGTCATTCAATATGCGCACCAGATCGCCGCGCACCGTGCAGCAGATGCAGCCGTTGTTCATCTCGACGATCTGCTCGCCCTGCTCCGAGACCAACAGCTCGTTATCGATCCCAACGGGGCCGAATTCATTCTCGATGACCGCAATTTTGTGGCCGTGTTGCTCGGTCAAAATGCGATTGAGCAGCGTGGTCTTGCCGGCGCCCAAAAACCCCGTGAGAACGGTCACCGGCACCTGCGGCACACTTGCATTGACATCCATAAACCGCCGCCTTTGAGGGTAACGACGGGAGCAGACCTGCTCTCGCAGCTCAGCTTCCGCAGTCCAGCTTCGTGAGGGGGCGTGAGTTTAGTGGAATTGTGCGTCGAGAGTCTGGCTCAGCTGCGGCGCTTGGCGCGCGGATGAGCTGCGTCGTAAGCCTTCGCCAAATGTTGCCAGTCGAGCCGCGTGTAAATCTGGGTCGTTGCGATGTTCGAGTGCCCGAGCAGCTCCTGCACCGCGCGCAAATCCCCACTCGATTGCAACAGATGCGACGCGAAGCTGTGCCGCAGCACGTGCGGATGCACGTGCACGCCCAGGCCGAGCTTGCGGGATAACAGCGCGATCCTCGACTGCACGCTGCGCGCGGACAATCGCGCACCCGCAGCGCTAATGAAAAGCGCGCGCTCGTCACGTCGCGGGTGCGTTTCGCTCGCCTTGAGCCAGCGCGAAAGCGCCGCGCACGCCGGCGCACCGATCGGCACCCGCCGGGTCTTGTTGCCCTTGCCGACTACGGTGGCCTCCGCAGTTGCTAGATCGACCCAGCTGGTCGATGCCGGAAGCAAATCCTTCGCATCGAAGTAGCGCCGGTCGAGCGATACCAGCTCGGCCAATCGCAGCCCACTCGAGTAGAGCAGCTCAACGATCGCGTGGTCGCGCCAGGCCAGCAACGATTCATCGGCCGGTTTCGACGCGAACGTGACCGCCTGGTCGGCCGACAGTGCTTTCGGTAAGCGCTTGATGCGCTTCGGACCGCGCACACCGACCACAGGATTGACGAACGCATCGCCGCGCTCGCACAACCACCGGTACATTGAACGCCACGCCGAGAGCGTGCGCGCGATCGAAGCCGGAGACAGGCCGCCTGCATGCAGCCTGGCCACATACTGGCGAATGTCGTGCGCGGTCAACTCGGATAACGAATGCGCGCCGGCAAATTCGATCAGGCGCGCCAGATCCAACCGATACGCGGCCAGCGTGTGCCGAGACGCGCGCCGCTGAGTCGAAAGTTCGAGTAGAAAACTATCGACCAACAGGCTTGCCATCGACGCGATGCGGTCAGGCGCGCAGACGTGCCAACCCTGCGCTCGACAATTCGGCGATTCGCTCAAGAAACGCGGTTCCCATCGAGGCGTCAAATCGGTCGGCGTCGGCCGATCCCAGCACTAGCATTCCGAATGTTTCCGAATCGGGACCCGAATTTGTTTCCAAACGTAGTGGCAGCAGCGCAACGCTCTTGACGACGCCGTCGGGCCCGAGCCATGAAGCCGCTTCGAATCCGACGTTCGATCCGCAAAACGGGACGCGCATGCTGTTGGCGAACGTGATCGTGTCGCTTTCGACCGCACGCGCGCAATCGAGGGCCGCGAGCGCTGGCCGAGTGTTCCATAGCCGCAGTGCGGCGTACGGAACTTCGAAGATGCGCTTGAGCTCGTCAATCAGCGTCGACGGCAACGCCACCGGATCTGTTTCGGTCAACAGTGCGCGCACCCAAGCAATCAGTTTCTCGGCGATTGCATCGTTCTCCTGACCATTCCGCACCATCTCAGCGACTCTGCTTTCGAGCGACTTCACGCGCTCGCGCAGCATCAACGACTGGCGCTCGACCAGCGAAATGGCCTGCCCGTCGTGCGGGTGCGGCAACTGCATCTGCGAAAGCAGCTGCGGATGCTGCTCGAAAAAATCCTGGTGGCGCGTCAGATAGTGCGCGATATCGTCGGCCTGCAAAGTTGTCATGGTCATGGTGGCATCAGGAAGTTAGATTTCAATTTCACCTTTAAAAACCGTCGTCGCCGCGCCGGTCATGAGCACCGGCTGCACCGCCTCGCCGCCGCCCGTCCATTCGACTCGTAGCTCACCACCGCGGGCAACGACTGTAACCGGAGTATCGAGCAATCCGCGCCGAATTCCGCTGACGACCGCCGCACAGGCTCCCGTGCCACACGCCAGCGTCTCGCCGGCGCCACGCTCCCAAACGCGCAAACGGATGCAATGCCGATCGAGGATCTGCATAAAGCCCGCATTGACCCGGTCGCGAAACCGATGATGACGCTCGATCAACGGCCCATCGGTTGTGACCGAGGCGGTTTCGACATCGCGTACCGTTTGAACTGCGTGCGGATTGCCCATCGACAGCACCGCAATCATCACGCCGTGGCCGACATCGAGCGGCCACAGGGCTTGACGGTGTTCGACCATCGGCGTCAAGCCGGTCGAATCGAAACCTGCGTCTTCCGAATCGAACCGCGGCGTCCCCATATCGACCGACACTTCGCCGCTTGCGAGCAGCCGCGGCTCGATGATGCCGGCCAACGTTTGCACCCGAATCGCGGGCTTCGACGTCAGCCCTTCGTCATGCACAAACTTGACGAAGCACCGGGCACCATTGCCGCACTGCTCCGCCTCGCCGCCATCGCCGTTAAAAATGCGATAGCGAAAGTCGACGTCAGGTTGCGACGCCTTCTCGACCAGCAAGATCTGATCAGAGCCGACGCCGAAGCGACGATCGGCAAGCAGCCGCAGCTGTTCAGGCGACAGCTCGATCCGCTGCGTAACTCCATTCAACATTACGAAGTCGTTGCCTGTGCCGTGCATCTTGGTAAAGCGAAGCTTCATTCTCTCGCCTGCGCGCGAGACGCGCGACCGTAGACGCTCGTCAGACCCGGCGGCCGCGTTTTGAAGCGCCGATGCGTCCACATGTATTGATCGGGCATTTTGAGCACCCACCGCTCGATTTCCCGATTCATGCGCGCGGTGTCGGCTTCGATCGACCCGCCAGGAAAATCCACCCAGGGCGGCTCGAAGTGCAGCACGTAGCCGTCATCGGTCATCTCTGTCACCGCCATCATCACTTGCGCGCCGACGATGCGCGCGATCCGCGGCACCATCGGAATCGTCGC